>NZ_JBFTRS010000006.1:0-282956 GCF_056399645.1 Massilia sp. 01N417
TGGCCGAGACCATCAACGGTTTGTACAAGGCTGAGCTGATCCATCGCCGCGCTCCCTGCAAGACACGCGAGGCCGTCGAGCTGGCGACCTTGGAATGGGTGGCCTGGTTCAATCATCACCGCCTGCTGGAACCACTTGGCTATATACCGCCGGCGGAAGCTGAGGCAAACTATTACGCGCAGTTGAGCTGTCAAGCCATCCCGGCCTGACTCACATAAACCGGCCTCCACGAAAACCGGGGCGATTCAGTATGGTAGTTGCAGTATAGGGCGATCTGCGCGATCTGCGCGTGCTGCGTGGTTGAGTGCAATCTGCGTATAGCGTTGTCCAGCAGACCAGCAACGCAACACGGCAGCAGGAAGCGATGGTCCTGACGTGGTGCGCTGGCGCTGTGGGCAATACGTATGTTTCAGTCCTACATATTGCACCAGTCGCTGCCGCAGTTGAAGGTGGTGTCGCATTCCGACATTCTGGAGCCGAAACCACTTAGATTACGAGTTGTGGGCTAGTGTAGAGAGTAACTTAGAAATTTGATATTTAATTGCCAATTTAAAGTTCGTGCGCTAACGAACCTTGTGCTCCCGTTACAAAGTGTTAGGATTAGTTATCCCTTTGCGAGGAGACAACAATGGTGCAATCGTTGCAAAACATCAAGGATAGCCATGCCTTTGGCTTGTTTCAAACCCTTAAGCCAATCACTCCTGTTTACAGCCGTGAAGCGTTCCGTGCAATTCTTGAGAGGCAAGCTGAATGGGATATCCGAGCAGCACTGGAAGAGGGGAATATTCCTAGCTCGAATGTTGAGCATGCAATTGAATGGCTAACTGAACTCGAACAAAAGCAACAACCTCTAGGATATGTGAGCTGAATAATCGGATCCGCTTCGGCACCATGACAGAGGAAATCTGTCATGGTCTAATCGAACTCAGACGTCATCAGGCATCGAAACCACCGCAAATGCCTGAACTCTGCCTTGAAGAAATAAGGCTTTTTCCCCTTCCTTCTCCTTTGATGGTTTCCCTGCGGCATCGTCAATAATCCTATCCATGAATGGGCCACTGCGCCCACCAACGAATAGCGACCGACTGACGTAACACCTGCCTGCAAGAGCGGAGACCAACGATGAACGTGAAGAAATTTACAGCCCCGACTTCCCGTGAGGCCCTGCGCAAAGTGCGTGATGCCCTGGGGCCGGACGCGGTCATCCTGTCGAACCGCCCGGTGGACGGCGTGGTCGAGATCCTGGCGCTGGACAACGACGACGTCGCTTCGCTGGCTTCGCCGGCGCCGGAGTCGGAAATGGCGGCCCCGCGCCCCCAGCTGCACCATCTGGACGATGCGCCGGCGGCACCGGCGGCCCGCACGCTGCACGCAGCCGGCCGTATCGACGGACCGGCCCCGCGCCCCTACAGCGCGCCGTCCTTCGAAGTCCCGGCCGAGCCGGCAGCAGCAGCGCCACGTGCGCCGATGGCCCGCCCGGCCATGCCGTCCTTCCATGACATGGACGAGCCGGCCCCGCAAACCTACGCCAACCGCCGCGCTCCGCAGCCGGAAGCACCCAGCTTCGACATGGCGGCGATGACGGCCATGATGTCCGCCGCGATCGCCCAGGCCAAGGAATCGGCAGCAAGCGCCGCCGCCGCCGAGATGCAGGGCATGATGAGCGAGCTGCGCGCGATGCGGGGCATGATGGAATCGCAGCTGTCCGAGCTGTCCTGGGGCAGCACCCAGCAGCGCGAGCCGCAGAAGGCCGCCGTGCTGCGCGAGATGCTGGGCGCCGGCTTTTCGGCCAGCCTGTCGCGCTATCTCGTAGACAAGCTCCCGGCCGGCAAGGATGCCGCCGAATCGCTCCGCTGGATCAAGACTGTCCTGGCGCGCAACATCACCACCATGGCCGATGAGGACGCGATCCTCGACCGCGGCGGCGTGTTCGCGCTGGTCGGCCCGACCGGCGTCGGCAAGACCACCACCACCGCCAAGCTGGCGGCGCGCTGCGTGATGCGCCACGGCCCGGAAAAGCTGGCCCTGATCACCACCGACGCCTACCGTATCGGCGGCCACGAGCAGCTGCGCATCTACGGCAAGATCCTCGGCGTGATGGTGCACTCGGTGAAGGATGAAGCCGACCTGCGGATCGCCTTGAAAGAGCTGCGCAACAAGCACACGGTGCTGATCGACACCATCGGCATGTCGCAGCGCGACCAGATGGTGACCGAACAGGTGGCCATGCTGACGGAGAGCGGCGCCAACGTGCAGCGCCTGCTGTGCCTGAACGCGACCTCGACCAACGAAACCCTGAACGAAGTGGTGCGCGCCTACCAGGGCACCGGCCTGGCCGGCTGCATCATGACCAAGCTGGACGAAGCCGCTTCGATCGGCGGCGTGCTGGACGTGATGATCCGCCAGAAGCTGAACCTGTATTACGTGTCGACCGGCCAGCGCGTGCCGGAAGACCTGCACCTGGCCGACCGCGCCATGCTGGTCGACCGCGCCTTCCGCAACAAGAAGGAGGCCGCGGCCCAGTTTTCCGACGCCGACCTGCCGCTGATGATGGCCGGCCTCGGCAACCTGAACAGCGACCGTTCGCTGCGCGAGGTGTATGTTGGCTAGCTTCGACTTCGACCAGGCCGAAGGCCTGCGCCGGATGCTGGCCGGCCCCAAGCCGCGGATCGTGACCTTCCTCTCGGCGACCGCGCAGGACGACAAGGGCGCCATGCTGATCAATCTCGGCGCCTCGCTGGCGCAGAGCGGCAATGACGTGCTGATCGTCGACGCCTGCGAGCGCGGCTACGGCGTGGCCCGGCGCCTGGGCGTGGACCGCGGCCCCGGCCTGCTGCAGGTGGCGCGCCAGGAGTGTGCGCTGAACCAGGTGATCCATCCGGCGCCGCAGGGCTTTTCGGTGGTGAAGATGGGCCATTCTTCCGTCACCCCCGCGCAGGCGGGGGGCGCGGATGAAACCCGCCGCCTGGCCAAGACCTTCGACGTGCTGGTCAAGCAGGCGGCCGGCAGCATCGTCATCGTCGACGGCGAATTCAGCGAGGAGGGCGGCTTTCCGGTGCCGATCATGGCCTCGTCGGAGATCGTGGTCCAGGTCTCGACCGGCGCGACATCCATCACGAATGCCTATGCCTTGATCAAGCGCCTGTCCCAGCATCTGGGCCGCCGTCCCTTCGGTATCCTTGTCACGGGCGCTACCGAAGCCGAGGCGAAGGTGGTATACGATAATATGTCATCTGCGGCAACACGTTACTTGGCGGTAACTCTGAGCTCCATGGGCTCCGTACCGGCCGACGAGTACCTGCACCGCGCCGCACGCCTCGGGCGTGCCGTGGTCGACGCTTTCCCGCTGGCGGGTGCCTCGGTGGCATTCCGCCGCCTGGCCGGCCGTTTTGCGACAGGCATGAGCCACGCTGCATAAGAGAATACGAATAAGCAAACATGTACACGGTTAAAGGGAAAGCGGACAAGAATCATTTGCTGACGGAGCATATGCCGTTGGTGAAGCGTCTCGCCCACCAGATGAAGGCGAAGCTGCCGCCGTCCGTCGAAGTCGATGACCTGGTACAGGCAGGCATGATCGGCCTGCTCGATGCGATCGGCCGCTACGAAGAGAACCACGGCGCCCAGTTCGAGACCTATGCGGTGCTGCGGATCCGCGGCGCCATGCTCGACGAGCTGCGCAACAGCGACTGGATGCCGCGTTCGACCCGCCAGAACATGCGCAAGGTGGAGCAGGCGATGGCCGCGCTGCAGCAGCAGCTCGGCCGCCCGCCCAGCGAATCCGAAGTGGCGAAATCGCTCAAGCTGCCGCTGGCCGACTACCAGGAGATGCTGGGCGATTCCGGCGGCCACCAGCTGCTCTACTACGAAGACTTCCACAGCGGCGAAGGCGACGAGGGCAGCGACAGCTTCCTCGACCGCTATGCCGTCGACGAGGACGACCCGCTGCGGGCGCTGATGGAAACCGACTTCCGCCAGGCCGTGATCGACGCCATCGACGCCTTGCCGCCGCGCGAAAAACTGCTGATGGGCCTGTATTACGAGGAAGAACTGAACCTCAAGGAGATCGGCGCGGTGATGGGCGTGTCGGAGTCGCGCGTCTCTCAGCTGCACAGCCAGGCCGTGGCCCGCCTGCGCGCCTACCTGCGGGAGCGCGCGTGGACATAGCCAGCCTGCTCGGGCTGCTGCTGGCGATCGCCGGCATCATCGTCGGCCATACCCTCGACGGCGGCAAGTTCTCCTCGCTGGTGCAGCCGGCCGCGTTCGCGATCGTGGTGGTCGGCACCTTCGGCGCCGTGCTGCTGCAAACCAGGAAATCCGCCTTCATCCGCGGCCTGCGCATGCTGCGCTGGGTGTTCGCGCCGCCGCCCGACCGCCGCCAGCACCTGGCGCGCGAAATCCACCTGTGGAGCCTGTCGGCGCGCCGCGACGGCCTGCTGTCGCTGGAACAGTACATGGCGAAGGCCGATCCCTTCATCCAGAAGGGCCTGCGCCTGGTGGTCGACGGCGTCCATCCGGACAAGCTGCGCAGCCTGCTGGAAACCGAGATCAACAGCTACGAGATGCGCGAGCGCCAGGCCGCCCGCATCTGGGAATCGGCGGCCGGCTATGCGCCGACGGTCGGCATCCTGGGCGCCGTGCTGGGCCTGATCCACGTGATGGAAAACCTGAGCGACCCCTCGCGCCTGGGCGCCGGCATCGCGGTCGCCTTCGTCTCCACGGTGTACGGCGTGGGCCTGGCCAACCTGCTGTTCTACCCGGTCGGCAATAAGCTGAAAGGGATCGTCGCCGAGCGCGTGCTGCAGTACGAAATCCTGACCGACGTGTTCCACGACATCGCCACCGGCGACACCACCCGGGTGCTCGAGGAACGCATCGCCTGCCTGATGGCGCAGCACTGATCCGGGCCGGGCACATGGCGCGCCGCAAGCACTTCGTCGAAGACAGCGAGAACCACGAGCGCTGGCTGATCTCCTACGCCGACTTCATCACCCTGCTGTTCGCCTTCTTCGTCGTCATGTACGCAGTCTCGGTGGTCAACGTCGGCAAGTACAAGGTGCTGTCGGACGCCCTCGGCGACGCCTTCGGCGGGCGCGGCGCCGCCGCCAGGATCAATACCTCGGTCGAGACCGACCCCTTGCCGCTGCCGCTGGCGAACATCATCGCGCACAAGCGTGCGGAGGCGGCCAAGCGCGAGCGCGAGCGCCTCGACCTGCTGGCGCGTAAGCTCAACAGCGTGCTGGCGCCGCTGGTCAAGAGCGGGAAGGTGCGCGTCACCCAGAACGCCCGCGGCATCACCATCGAGATCAACGCCAGCGTGCTGTTCGACGAGGGCGACGCCGGCCTTACCGGCAATGCGCGCGAAACCCTCGCCACCGTGGCCGGCCTGCTGAAGGACGATCCGCATGCGATCGAGGTCGAGGGCCACACCGACACCACCCCGATCGCCAACGCCGCCTTCCCCTCGAACTGGGAACTGTCGGCGGTGCGCGCCACCACCGTGGTGCGGCTGTTCATCGAGAGCGGGGTGGCGGAGCGCCGCCTGGCCGCGGTCGGGCGCGGCGCCAACCAGCCGATCGCTTCCAACGACGATCCGGTCGGGCGCGCGCGCAACCGGCGCGTGGCGGTCACCATCCTGGCGGGCACGGAGTAATCCCACCCGCGCACGCTTGGCATTTCGGCCATGCCGGCGCACAATCGTTCAACCCGACAGGAGATGTCGATGCGCCGACGAACGATGCTGTGCGCCGCGCTGTGGCTCATGACGGCCACCGCCGCGCGCGCCGATGAAGGAGGATTGATGAACGTGCATGCGAGCCTGAGCGTCGACGCCAGGCATGACAAGGTGCTGGTGACCTTCAGGATCGAGAACCGCGGCGAGCGCAGGGTCGGCCTGCCGCGCGAGGTGGCGGCGGATACCGAACTGACGCGTCGCCTGTTCGACCTGCGCGAGCATCCCGGCGAGGCGCCGGTGCCGTACACGGGCCGCATGGTCAAGCGCAGCCCCTTGAGCCTGGACGACTATGTCGAGCTGGCGCCGCACTCGGCCCACACGCACACCATCGACATCACCCATGCCTACGCCTTCAGGCCGGGCACGCACACCTATGTGATCCGCTACGAGGGCAGTGCGCTGGCGGACGTGCGCCAGCTCGATTCGGCGGCCGATATCAAGACCGACGCGGTCATGTTCAGCCACACCCAGAAATAAGGTTGCCGCGTTATTGCAAGGCTGGCGTGTTCTCGCCGAAGTACTCGTGCGAGTCGGCATTGTCGATGGCCTGCGACGGATTGCTGATCGCCAGGCTGGCCGCACCCGATTGGCCATAGACCCAGTCGTCGGTGCCCGCCACCACGTTGAAGTGGCTCATCTCGTGCACCAGGGTGCCGCCTTTCGAGTCGGTGCCGGTCATCGGCGCGCTCCAGAAGGCCTTGCACACGTAGATGGTGTAGGGCTGGGTCGGGTAGACGTAGGCGTAATAGGTCTTCTTGCAGCCGCAGTCCACCGTGATCGGCTTGGTCGCGAAGGCATCCTTGAGCGCCGCGAAGTGGGCCTTGATGGTAGCGACCCGGCTGCTGTCGACCGCGCCGAACCATTTCGTGTAGCGCGTACCCATCGTGCCCTTGGCCATGTAGGCGTCGCCGTCGCTCGCCATCGACAGCGCGGCCGAGACGGCCGAGGTGACGTCGGCCTGTTGCGAGGTCGTGCACTTGCTGAAGGCGAGCGCGCCGCCTGCCGCCGTTACCATGCCGGCCTGGGCCTGCATCTCGGCCAGGGTCCTGGTTTCCTCACGCGAGCCGCGCGGACGGATGCCGTCGATCCAGACGGTGGCGGCATCGGACTTCAGCTCGCCGGTGTCCTTGCCGCCGCCGGCGCCGCCGGAGAACAGGTCGGGCGAGACGGCGTGGTAGCGGATCGCATAGTCGCCGGTGGTGGCCATGTCGTAGAGTGCCGACAGTTCGACCTTGACGCTGTACGAGGCGCCGGGCTTGAGCAGGAAATAGTCGGCGGCGGTGGGCGCCGCGCGCTTGGCGATCGCGCCGAGATAGCGCACCTTCTGGCCGTCGCGCGTGATCTCGAACAGCGGTGCATCGGCCTCCTCGAAAGGCGTGTGCGACTTCAGCACGTACTGCGGGCTGCCCGAGGTATTGGTGAAGGTAACCTTGACCACCACGTCGTCGCTCTTGCCAAGCGAGGCCTTCTCGGGCGCGACCGAGACGACGACGCCGTTATTGCCGGCCTGGGCGGCCATCGACATGGCCAGCACGGCGGCGCCGGCAGCCCATTTCACGATTTTCCTGCTCATGGTTCTCTCCGTAAGGTTCGTTATCGGCTGCCCCGCAGCCATTGTTCTAGCGGGCTGAGCCCAGCAATCATCCTCACGGAGTTCATGAGCGTGCGCAAACGGATTTCGGCGCTATTGTCTATACGATTGACCTGCGTCAAAGCATGTAATCGCGCGCAGGAAAATTTAACAAACTCATGCTAGGTAGGGTGGGGTGGGACCGGCGTGGGCACAGCGTGCCCACCCTACGGGAGTGGCGGGGTGTTTTCGCCGAAGTACTCGTGCGAGTCGGCATTCTCGACCGCCCTGGCGGGATCGCTGGCCGCCAGCTGCCTGGCCGCCGACTGTCCATAGGCCAGGTCGTCGGTACCGGCCACCACCGTGAAGTGGCTCATCTCGTGCACCAGGGTGCCGCCCTTCGAATCGGTGCCGGTCAGCGGGGCGTTCCAGAAGGCCTTGCAGACGTAGATCTTGTAGGGCTGGTTCGGATACACATAGGCGTACCAGGACTCCTTGCAGCCGCAATCGACCGTCACCGGCTTGTTCGCGAAGGCCGCGCCGATCGCCTCGAAGTGGCGTGTCACCGTGGCCGGGCGTACGGCGTCGAGGGCGCCGAACCAGCCGGTGTAGCGCGGCCCCAACTCGGTGCCCTGCAGGTAGAGGCCGGCGTCCCGGGCCATCGCCTGTGCGGCCTGCGCCGCCGCGGTGATGGTCTCCTGCTGGGCATTCGAACAACGGCTGAAGCCCGGGCCCGCGCCTTCCGCCGGGACGGCGCCGGTGTCGAGCGTACCGCGCGGCAGGCGGCCGGCGATCCACACCGCGGCAGGCAGCGGATCGGGCAGGGCGGCGCTGCGCGCCACGCCGGGACGGCTGAACAGCCGGGTCGCGCCGTCCCGCCAGCGCACGCTGTAGGCGCGGGTGATGCCCATGTCGTACAGGGCCGACAGCTCGACCTTCACGCTGCGCGAAGCGCCCGGCTTGAGGGCGATGTAGTCGGCCGCGGTCGGCGCCGCGCGCTTGACCTGGATGCCCAGGTAGCGCACCGGCAGGCCGTCGCGCGTCACCTCGAACAGCGGGGCTTCGATGGCGCCGAACGGCGTCTGCCATTTCAGCAGGTATTGGGTGGCCGCGGTCGCGTTGGTGACGGTGACGTCGACCACCACGTCGTCGCTCTTCGCCAGGCTCTGGCGTTCCGGCGTGACCCGGATCGTGACGTCGGCGGCCGCCGGCGTCGCGCCGGACGC
This sequence comes from Massilia sp. 01N417, assembly GCF_056399645.1. Classification (NCBI taxonomy): domain Bacteria; kingdom Pseudomonadati; phylum Pseudomonadota; class Betaproteobacteria; order Burkholderiales; family Oxalobacteraceae; genus Massilia; species Massilia sp. 01N417. Next base: position 8,531 of record NZ_JBFTRS010000006.1, read on the forward strand.
GGCCAGCAGGCCCGTCGCCAGCGCCGCCCTGATGATCCTTTTCCAGTCCATGTCTGCCTCCTCGTGCTTTTCCAAAAACCGGTTGTAGCAAGCCGGACGCCCGAGAATATTGCTGTGCCGCAAGAAACCACACTCTGAGTGCGGCTTTAGCGCAACGGATTGATTGTTTGGCACAGATAAGAGTTCTTGGTGCAGTGCACGATTGATAGAATGAAATGATGCTGGAAGAACATACGAGTTTCACGACGGAAATGACCACGTCCTGACCGCTCTTGCGCCGTCCAAACAACGCGCGTAGAGGCTCACGAGATGCGCCCCACAGCACCCCGAACCACCGCGCTTGCGCCTGCCGCGGTGGCTGCCGCATTGGCGCGCCCAATGGGCGCAAGCATCGGCGGGCGCATTCATCGAACATCGGTTTTATGAGCGGATCAGACAATTCAGTGGCAGCGATCGCAAGCGAGATCGGGCTGGACGAGCGCGAGATCGCGGCGCGCAAGCGCTTCCTCGAACTGAGCGGGGAAGACCAGGCCCTGCTGCGCGAAGTGCATGCCCTCACCGGCGCCGACGGCGCATCCTTTTCCGAAGCCTTCTACGACCACCTGCTGGAGTTCGGCGAGCTGCGCGTGCTGCTGAAGGACGATGCCGTCATGGCGCGCCTGCGCGATACCCTGCGCGTGTATTTCCACAGCCTGACCGCCGGCGACTACGGCCCGGACTACGTGCACGACCGCCTGCGCGTCGGCGTGGTACACCAGAGCATCGGCCTCGAGCCGAAGTGGTATATCGGCGCCTACCGCAAATACCTGGCCGAGATGATTCCGCTGCTGTGGGAGCGCTTGAAAGGCGATCCGAAGCGCTTCGGCGCCGCCTACAACGCGGTATTGAAGGTGGTCGCCTTCGACATCGGCCTGGCCCTGGACACCTACGGCCACGCCGGCCAGCGCAGCGTCCTGCAGTACAAGAACCACCTGGAGCAGATCATCGACGGCATGCCGGCCGGCCTGCTGGTGGTCGACGCCGGACTCCGCGTCCGCTCGATCAACGCCACCATGAGCGCCATGCTTGGCGTCCCCGAGGACGTGCTCGGCGCCCACCCCGAACTCGAGGCGCTGATCCCGGCGCCGGAACTGGGCGAGCGGGTGACGGCCGCGCTGCAGGCCAGCACACCGCAGGATGCTGTGGTGGTGCCGGTGTACGGCCACGCGGACGGCGTGCGCTGGTTCGAGTTCAACATCCGCCGCACCCGCCAGGCCGGCGACGAGCTGCTGCTCCTGATCGGCCAGGACGTCACCTTCCGCCGCCAGGCCAGGCTGCGCCTGCAGGAGAGCGAGGAGTTCTTCCGCCTGACCTTCAGCCAGGCCGCGGTCGGCATCGCGCTGCTGTCGCGCGAAGGGCGCTTCCTGCGCGTGAACCGCAAGCTGTCGCGCATCGTCGGCTATACCGAGATCGAGCTGCTGCAGCGCTTCTTCCACCAGATCACCCATCCGGACGAGCTGGATGAGGACAAATCCCTGGTGACGCGCCTGGTGGCTGGGGAAGTCCGCGACTTCCAGCGCGAGACGCGCTACCTGTGCAAGGACGGACGCGAAGTCTGGGTGGCGCTGAGCGCCTCGACCATGCGGGAAGCCGCCTCCGGCCAGCTGCGCCTGATCGTCGCGGTCGAGGACATCTCGCGCCGCAAGCAGGCCGAGGAAGCCCTGCTGCGGATGGCCAGCCACGACGCCCTGACCGGACTGCCGAACCGCCTGCTGCTGCAGGACCGCCTGGCGCAGGCGATCGCCCAGGCCCAGCGCGCGCGGCGCCAGGTCGGCGTGATGTTCATCGACCTCGACCGCTTCAAGCACGTCAACGACAGCCTCGGCCACGAGGCCGGCGACCAGCTGATCGTCGAGATCGCGCGCCGCCTGTCCGGCGTGCTGCGCGAGAGCGACACCGTGGCGCGCCAGGGCGGCGACGAATTCGTGGTGGTGCTGGCGGACCTGGCAGGGCCGGACGACGCCGCGCTGGTGGCGTCCAAGCTGCTCGAGAGCCTGTTCCAGCCGCTGGCGCTGTGCGGCCAGGAGGTGTTCCCGTCGGGGAGCATCGGCATCGCCATGTATCCGGACGACGGGCGCGACAGCGAAGCCCTGCTGAAGGCGGCCGACAGCGCGATGTACCGCGCCAAGGCCAGCGGCGGCAACCATTACGCCTTCTACGCGGCCGATCTCGCCGTCAAGGCCGAGCAGCACCTGCGCATCGAGAACGGCTTGCAACGCGGCCTGTTGCGCGGCGAGTTCGTGCTGCATTACCAGCCCCAGGTCGATGCCGCCAGCGGACGCATCGTCGGCGTCGAGGCGCTGCTGCGCTGGCAGCCGGACGGCGGCCCGATGGTGGCGCCGGCCGACTTCATCCCGCTGGCCGAGGAGACCGGCCTGATCGTGCCGATCGGCGAATGGGTGCTGGAGGAGGCGCTGCGCCAGCAGGCCCGCTTTGCGGAACTGACCGGCGGCGCGCCGCCGCGCATGAGCGTGAACATGTCGGCGCGCCAGTTCCGCGAGCGCGACGTCGCCGCCAACGTCGAGCGCCTGCTGCGGGAAACCGGCTGCGAACCGTCCTGGCTGACGCTGGAGATCACGGAAAGCGTGCTGATGGAGAATCCGGCCGCGGCCGCCGACACCATGGCGCACCTCTCCAGCATGGGCGTGCACCTGGCGGTCGACGATTTCGGCACCGGCTATTCGAGCCTGGCCAACCTGAAGCGCTTCCCGATCCACTGCCTGAAGATCGACCGCTCCTTCGTGTCCGACATCGCCGGCAGCGACACCATCGAAGGCGACGATGCCGCCATCGTCAAGGCGGTGATCGCGCTGGCGCAGTCGATGAAGCTGGAAGTGATCGCCGAAGGCGTGGAAAACGCCGCCCAGCTGGACTTCCTGGGCGCGCACGGCTGCAGCCGGATGCAGGGTTTCTACTTCAGCCGGCCGGTGACGGCGGAGCGGGTGGAGGCGTTATTGAGGGAGCAGGGCGCCTAGTCGTCGTGCCGGGCATTCCTGCGCTGGGAACGTCGATGTGGCGCTTACTGTCCGGTGACGGGATTTAACCTACTACATACCGCCGCGAAGGCCCCGACCCCAGCGCCTGGCCACCCGGCCCATACACGGCGGCGGCGCCGGCCGAAGCCGGGCGCAGTTCGTTCAGCATGTTCTGGGTGTGCGCCAGCTGCTTGTTGACCAGCATGCTGTTGACGCGGTTGAGTTCCTTGGCTTCGCGCGTGAGCTCGAGCAGGCGGTTCCAGTGGGCGTGCACCTCGTCGCTGCCGCTCACCGCCAGCCAGGGCTCCATGCCGGTCTCGCCGGCGGGGAAGCCGGCGGCGCCGAGCGCCTTGTGGCGCAGTCGCGCCAGCTCGGCTGCTTTCTGGGCCAGCTGCAGCTTCTTCGGGGTGAGGGTGGCGAGGCCATCGGCATCCGCATCGACCAGGAACTGCTGTTCCGATTTCATCAGCTCCACGATGGAGCCGATCAGTTGCTGTTCGTCGCGCAGCGTTGCGCCGGGGGATGCAATGGCCATGTCTTATCTATCGTTTGCGGGAGTGCAGCAGGTCGCGTACCGTTTCCAGCAGGCCATCCGCCACTTTCTCCGAATTTACCTGGAACTGGCCATCCGCGATGGCCGCCTTGATGCGCTCGACTTTCTTGGCGTCGAACGTCTGATTCGTACCGCCGGCAGCCAGCGCCTGGCCCTGCGAGGACAGGCGCACGGTGTCGGTTGCCGCCGGCGTGGTCGCGCTGGCAACGGCAGCTGCCGCATTGTCGGCGCTTTTCGCGTTGGCGGGCGGCGTATTGTTCGCCTGAACGCCTGCGTTGTTCTTGAGGGTATCGTTGATTTTCACAGCATTATCCTTTGCGGTTCGGAACAGAAAGCCCGGGATCTGCATTCTGTAACGGCCTGGCTGCCGAAAACTTTAGGATACTCTTACGCTCAAAACGCAACTTCCACCAGGCCGCCGGCCTTCGCCGTCCCGCTGACCACCGTGCCGGACGCCGTGCGCACCTGCACCACCTGGCCTTCGCCGGCGGTGCCGATCGCGCGGCCCTCGGACGATACCGAAAAACCGTTACCGTTCAACACCAGGCGCACCGCCTGGTTCTGCTGCACCACCGGCTTGCTGCGCAGGGTATCCAGGCGCAGGGGCGTGCCGGCCGCCAGCGAGACGGTTGGGGTGCGCCCGATCGCCTGGGACATATCGGTAATGATTCCGTTCGGCATCGCCGCGATGTCGCCTTTTACCAACATCAGCTGGCCTTGCTCGACCGGCTGGCCCTGGGCCAGCGGCACCGCCGCCGCCACGTAATCCGCCTTCACGTTCACCTGGGCCTGTACATAAATGGTCCAGTTCGACGGCGCCGTGCAGCGCACCCCGACCGTGGTCTTGCCCCAGGCGCGCGCGCCCGGCTGCAGGAAGGCCTCGGGCGCCGGACAGCTGGCCAGCGCGGTGCGGGCGTCCACCGCGCCCACCTTCACCGACACTTCGCCCGGCAGGCCGGCGGTCTGGGTCAGCAGGAACTGCTCGACCACGGCGCGCAGCGCGTTCACGTTCTGGACGCCGGCCGCGGCCGCGGCAAGGCCGGGCAGGGCGAGCAGCGGAGCGGCCAACAGGGAGACAAACAGGGTGCGGAACATGGGAAATGGGCTTGCGAGGAGATTCGATGCTGCCATCTTAGGCGTCCCGGTCCGGTACTGAAACTTGGAATAGCCGCGGTTTGGGTCCCTTTATTGCCCGATTGGAAGACTCGACAGGCCCGTATGATCGATGCTGTCCAATAAGTGAAGGCCCCGGAGGCGGCATGATCGGCAAACTCGACGACTACCTGCGTTTTAACGAAACAGCACTGAGCCTGCGCTCGCAGCGCCAGGAATTGCTGGCGTCCAATATCGCGAACGCCGATACGCCCAATTACAAGGCGCGCGACATCGATTTCTCGAATGCGCTGCAGAGTGCGCTGTCGCGTGGCGCCCAGCAGGGCGGGCTGGCCACCACCGCCCAGGGCCATATCGCCAACGGCCCGGTGGCGGCGGACGGCAAGGCGCTGACGGACGGCACGCCGGTTCTGTACCGCAACGTGGCCCAGGGCGCGGTCGACGGCAACACGGTCGACATGGACACCGAGCGCACCCAGTTCGCCGACAACGGCCTGCGTTACGAAGCCGGCATCACCATGATCAACCACCAGATCCGCAACCTGCTCGCCGCCATCCAGGGAGGCCAGTAATCATGTCGCTATTTAACGTATTCAATGTCGCCGGTTCGGCGATGAGCGCCCAGTCGCAGCGCCTGAACGCCACCGCCAGCAACCTGGCGAATGCCGACAGCGCCACCAGCGCCACCGGCGAAGCCTACCGCGCCAAGCAGGTCGTGTTCGAGGCGGTGCCGGTGGCGTCCGGCGCCACCGGCGTCAAGGTGCGCGAAGTGGTGGACGATCCGTCGCCGATGAAGCAGGTGTACGACCCGAAGAATCCGCTGGCCGACGGCAAAGGCTATGTGACGATGCCGAACGTGAACGTGGTCGACGAGATGGTCAATATGCTATCGGCATCGCGCTCCTACCAGACCAACGTCGAAACCATGAACGCGGCCAAGACCATGCTGCTCAAGACCCTGACGATCGGTCAGTAACACTGAAAGCCCTTATCCATGACCACCGTTAATACCAATACCGGATCGACCACCACCATCAACGACCTGATGGCGACCATGAACGGCAAGCCCGCGACCACCAGCGGCGACAGCGTGCAGGCCGATACCGACAAGTTCATGACCCTGCTGGTCACCCAGCTGAAGAACCAGGACCCGCTGAACCCGCTCGACAACGCCCAGGTCACCAGCCAGCTGGCCCAGCTGCAGACCGTCACCGGCGTGAACAAGCTGAACGAGACCCTGAACACGCTGAAAGCCAGCTACCAGAGTTCGGAAGCGATGCAGGCGACCAGCCTGATCGGCCACGGCGTGCTGGTCGACGGCAGCAACGTGACCCTGTCGAGCAGCAAGGGCATCCTCGGCGTGGAACTGGGCACCGACGCCGACAGCGTGAAGGTCGACATCATGGACAAGAACGGCAAGATCGTGCAGTCGATGGACCTGGGCAAGCAGAAGGCCGGCGTGATTCCGCTGGCCTGGGACGGCGTCCCCGATGCCACCAAGCTCGACAGCAACGGCAAGCCGATCACTGTGGCCGACGGCAATTACACCTTCCAGGTTACCGCGACCAAGGGCGCGGACAAACTGAGCGACGCCAAGCCGCTCTCCTTCGACAGCGTGGCTTCGGTCACCACCAACCGCACCGACGGCGTCAAGCTGAACCTGCCCGGCAAGGGCGTGGTTGCGCTGGCCGACATCAAGCAAGTCTTGTAAATTCTAGGAGCAGAACATGTCTTTCCAACAGGGCCTGAGCGGCTTGAACGGCGCCGCGAAATCGCTGGACGTCATCGGTAACAACATCGCCAACGCCAGCACGGTCGGCTTCAAGGGCTCGACCACCCAGTTCGCCGACGTCTACGCGCGTTCGCTGAACGGCGCGGGCGGCAACCAGGCCGGCATCGGCGTGGCCGTGGCCGGCATCGCCCAGCAGTTCACCCAAGGGAATATCGAGACCTCGGCCAATCCGCTCGACATCGCGATCAACGGCTCCGGCTTCTTCCGCACCGAGACCTCGGGCCTGGTCCAGTACACCCGCAACGGCCAATTCTCGCTCGACAAGAACGGCTACCTGGTGACCCCGCAGGGCGCCAACCTGACCGGCTACGGCGTCGGTCCCAGCGGCCAGATCCTGGCCGGCTCGCCGTCGCCGCTGCAGATCAGCACCGCCGACCTGAAGCCGGTGCCGACGTCGAAGGTCGACACCTCGCTGAACCTGGACTCGCGCGCCAACCCGCCGACCAACTTCCCGTTCAATGCCGACGACCCGACCACCTACAACAAGCAGACCCCGGTCGACGTCTACGACACCCTGGGCAACGCGCACGTGATGTCGCTGTACTACGTGAAGACCGGCGCCGGCACCTGGGACGTGTACGCCGGCAGCGACGGTACCGAACTGACCAACGTGAGCGTGGCCGGGGCCAGCCAGCAGGACGCCGGCGTGCAGGCCGCGCGCAACACCTGGCTGACCGCCACCAAGGCGGTGCCGCCGGACGCCAACGCGATCTCGGCCGCACTCAGCGACTATGCGAGCAAGGCCTCGGCTGCCGTCGTGACCGCCGCCACCGCCGCCGGCGCCAGCCCGGCGACCATCGCCGCGATCCAGAGCGCGGCCACCAGCGCCGGCAATACCGCCGGCTACAGCCCGGACCAGATCGACAAGGACATCGCCGCGGCCGTCTCCGTGCCGTCGGTGCGGGTCGGCCACCTGGACTTCGACTCGAACGGCGCGCTGTCGGCGCAACTGATGTCGCCGCAGACCCTGCCGCTGACCGTGAACCTGCCGATCTACCCGCCGACCGGCGCCAAGGACAGCCTGCCGATCAAGCTGAACTTCGCCGGCACCACCCAGTACGGCGCCGACACCAGCGAGAAGAAGACCACCCAGGACGGCTACACCGCAGGCCACCTGCAGCGCTTCTCGGCCGGCCAGGACGGCACCATCCTCGGCCAGTACAGCAACGGCCAGACCAAGCCGCTGGGCCAGATCGTGCTCGCCAACTTCACCAACCCGGGCGGCCTGGAACCGCTGGGCAACAACGCCTTCGCCGAAACCTCGGCCTCGGGCACCCCGCTGGTCGGCACCCCCGACACCGGCAGCCTGGGCGTGCTGCAATCCTCGGCCACCGAAGCCTCGAACGTCGACCTGACCGCCGAGCTGGTCAACATGATCACCGCGCAACGCGTCTACCAGGCCAACGCCCAGACCATCAAGACCCAGGACTCGGTGCTGCAGACGCTGGTGAACATGCGCTAATAAAATTCGGGGTCAGAGCACATTTCGCTGGAAATTCGGGGTCAGAGCACTTTTTCCAGCAATGTGCCGCCGGCAAAGAAGGCGCGCGTCCGACGGGCGCTGCGCTGGAGAGCCAGGGCCTGCATATGTTCGTAAGCTATTTCCTCAAAAAGTGCTCTGACCCCGAATTTCGACAATAAAGTGCTCTGACCCCGAATTGACCCCGAATTGAAGGGACTGGAAAAACATGGATCGGTTGATTTATACGGCAGCCAGCGGCGCCAAGCACATCCTGGAACAGCAGGCGACGACTTCGAATAACTTGGCGAACCTCGGCACCACGGGGTTCCGGGCGCAGTTCGATACGTTTCGTGCGGTGCCGGTCCAGAGCGAGGGCTTGCCGACGCGGGCTTTTGTGGTCGACAACACCACCGGCGCCGATTTTTCTTCCGGTCCGTTGCAGGTGACCGGGCGCGACCTCGACGTCGCGGTCAAGGGCAAGGGCTGGATCGCGGTGCAGAATGCGGACGGCACCGAGTCGTACACGCGCAACGGTTCGCTGCAGATCAGCCCCAACGGCATCCTGCAGACCTCGAACGGCATGACCGTCGCCGGCGAGGGCGGTCCGATCACGATTCCGCCGGATGTGACCGTGGCGGTGGGCAGCGACGGCACCATCTCGACCCTGTCGACCACCACCACGCCGGCCGCGCCGACGGTGCTGGGCCGCCTCAAGCTGGTGAATCCGAACGAAGCCGACCTGGTGCGCGGCGACGACGGCATGTTCCGCCTCAAGGACGGCAGCAGTGCCCAGGCCGATCCCGCGGTAACGGTGGCCGGCGGCGCCCTCGAGGGCAGCAATGTGTCGGCGGTGGACTCGATGGTGAACATGATTTCGCTGGCGCGCTCCTTCGAAACCCAAATGAGCCTGCTGAAGAACGCCGAGAATAACGCGACGAAAGCCACCCAGATCCTCGCTTTGACTTGATTGCTGCTGGGACATAATTTCATGGTGGGCGATGGAGTTCCGTCGCCGTCAGGAGAACTCCACCATGATCCGTTCCTTATTCATCGCAAAAACCGGTCTCGAAGCCCAGCAGACCAACCTCGACGTCATCACCAACAACCTCGCCAACGTCAGCACCAACGGCTTCAAGAAGTCGCGTGCGGTGTTCGAGGACCTGCTGTACCAGAACGTGCGCCAGCCCGGCGCCCAGAGTTCGCAACAGACCCAGCTGCCGTCCGGCCTGCAGATCGGTACCGGTGTGCGCACCGTCGCCACCGAGCGCATCCACACCCAGGGCAATCCCCAGCAGACCGGCAACGACAAGGACGTGATGGTCAACGGCGCCGGATACTTCCAGGTGCTGCTGCCCGACGGCACCCAGGCCTATACCCGTGACGGCTCCTTCCAGACCGATTCCAACGGCCAGCTGGTGACTTCCAGCGGCTACGTGCTGCAGCCGCCGATCACGGTCCCGAACAATGCGCTGTCCCTGACCGTGGGCCGCGACGGCACCGTTTCCGTGACCACCCCGGGCCAGACCGCGCCGACCCAGATCGGTTCGATCCAGCTGAACACCTTCGTGAACCCGGCCGGCCTGGAATCGCGCGGCGAGAACCTGTACGTCGAAACCGGCGCCTCCGGCACCGCCAACGCCAACACCCCGGGCACCAACGGCGCCGGCGCACTGATGCAGGGCTATGTCGAAACCTCGAACGTCAACGTGGTCGAGGAGATGGTCAACATGATCACGACCCAGCGCGCCTACGAGATCAACTCGAAGGCGATCACGACTTCCGACCAGATGCTGCAGAAGCTGGCTCAGTTATGAAAAACGTTTTTAGTATTGCTGCGGTGCTGCTGGCTTTGGCCGGCTGCGCCAGCACCCCGACCTCGATCGTCAAGGGCCCGACCTCGGTGCGCCCGATGATCGCCGACGCCGGGCTGCCTTCCGAAGGCGCGATCTACAATAACAGCACCTTCCGCCCGATGTTCGAGGACCGCCGCGCGCGCCACATCGGCGACATCCTGACCGTCAGCATCGTCGAGAAGACCTCGGCCAACAAGAGCGGCGCCAGCACCGGCAACAAGTCGGGGAGCGCCAGCTTCGGCGTGCCGGGTCCGCTCGCCGGCAGGCTGGGCGCGAACGTCTCCGCCAGCACCGCCAACAAGTATGCCGACGGCGACACCCAGACCGCCTCGAACGCCTTCACCGGCACGATCGGCGTGACGGTCTCGGAAGTGCTCGCCAACGGCAACCTGATCGTGGTCGGCGAAAAGCAGGTCGCGATGAACAAGGGGATCGAATTCATCCGCTTCTCGGGCATGGTCAATCCGGACACCATCCAGCCCGGCAATATCGTGTCGTCGACCCTGGTGGCCGACGCGCGCGTCGAGTACCGCACCAACAGCACGATCGACCGCGCCGAGCTGACCTCGATGATGTCGCGCTTCTTCCAATCGATGCTGCCGTTTTAAATATTTGGGGTCAGAGCCCGAATCACTCGGGTGGGCTCTGACCCCAACTGACTAATATTTGGGGTCGGAGCCCGAATCACTCGGATCGGCTCTGCCCCAACTGACTAGACAATGACCATGAATTGCAAACTGCTCGTCCTGGCTATCGCCCTGATCGGCCCGATCCTGTCGACCCCGGCCCAGGCCGAGCGCCTGAAGGACATCGCCAGCTTTGGCGGCGTGCGCCAGAACCAGCTGTCCGGCTACGGCATCGTGGTCGGCCTCGACGGCACCGGCGACCAGACCACCCAGACGCCGTTCACCGTGCAGTCGATCATGGCGATGCTGCAGCAGAAGGGCATCAGCCTGCCGGCCGGCACCCAGCTGCAGCTGAAGAACGTGGCGGCCGTGATGGTCACGACCTCGCTGCCGGCCTTCGCCCAGCCCGGCCAGACCATCGACGTGACCGTGTCCTCGATGGGCAATGCGAAGAGCCTGCGCGGCGGCACGCTGCTCATGACGCCGCTGCAGGGCGCCGACGGCCAGGTGTATGCCATGGCCCAGGGTAACGTGCTGGTCGGTGGCGCGGGAGCGTCCGGCGGCGGCGCCTCGACCCAGGTGAACCAGCTGGCGGTGGGCCGCATCTCGGCCGGCGCCACCGTCGAACGCGCGGTGGCCTCGAATCTCGGCGCCGACAACCAGGTCAAGCTGGAACTGAATACCACCGACTTTTCCACCGCCAGCCGCGTGGTCGAGGCGATCAACGACAAGTTCGGCCCCGGCATCGCCACCGCCCTGGATGGCCGCGTGATCCGCGTGCGCGTGCCGTCGTCGAGCGACCAGCGCGTGTCCTTCCTCGGCATCCTCGAGAACATGGACGTCAGGCCGTCGGAAGCCGCGGCCAAGGTGATCCTGAATGCGCGCACCGGCTCGGTCGTGATGAACCGCGCGGTGACCCTGGACACCTGCGCGATCTCGCACGGCAACCTGACGGTGACGATCGGCGCCGATACCCAGGTCAGCCAGCCGCAGCCCGGTTCGCGCGGCGCCACCGTGGTGACCCAGACGCCGTCGGCCTCGGTCAAGAAGGACGCCGGCCGCGTCATCATGCTGAACAACGGCGCCTCGCTGGCCGAAGTCGTGAAGGCGATGAATGCGATCGGCGCGACCCCGCAAGACCTGCTCTCGATCCTGCAGTCGCTGAAGGCCGCCGGTTCGCTGCGCGCGGAACTCGAGATCATCTAAAACAGGAAGGTAAATCATGCTCGGCTCGACCTCTGACCTGTCCGGAAAATTCGCGCTCGATACCAACAGCCTCGGCGACCTGAAACAGTCCGCCAAGGCCGGTTCGCCTGAAGCCTTGAAAGGCGCGGCGACGCAGTTCGAGTCCATGTTCGTCAACATGATGATGAAGAGCATGCGCGAGGCCACGCCGCAGGACGGCCCGATGGACAGCCAGGAGACCCGCACCTTCACCACCATGCTCGACCAGCAGATGAGCCAGAAGCTGGCCAAGCGCGGCATCGGCCTGGCCGACGTGCTGGTGCGCCAGCTGTCGGTGCAGCAGCAGGGCCAGGCGCTGGCCAAGCAGATGCAGTCGGGCGCGCTGGCGATCGGCGCCGACGCCGGCAGCGGGCAGGGCGCCGCGAGCGCCACGCGCCTGATGCGCGACGCCGACACCATGTCGACCGACGGCGCCGCTGCCGCTTCCGCCTCCGGCATCACCGGCAGCGCGCGCAGCACCAGCAATGCCGGCAAGCCGGCCCACGTGGTCGCCTTCCAGGACAAGCTGGCCGACGCCGCCGAGGAAGCCGAAAAGGCCACCGGCGTGCCGGCCAAGTTCATGATGGGGCAGGCGGCGCTGGAAACCGGCTGGGGCAAGCGCGTGATCCGCAACCAGGACGGCAGCTCCAGCAACAACCTGTTCGGCATCAAGGCCGGTCCGGGCTGGAAGGGCAAGGTCGCCACCGCCGTCACCACCGAGTATGTGAACGGCAAGCCGCATTCGCGCGTCGAGAAATTCCGCTCCTATGCCTCGCACGCGGACGCCTTCAAGGATTACGCAAGGATGCTCAGCAATAACCCGCGCTACGAAAAGGTGCTGGCCCACGGCGGCGACGCCGCCACCTTCGCCCACGGCCTGCAGCGCGCCGGCTACGCCACCGATCCGCAGTACGCGGCCAAGCTGTCGCGGATCATCAAGCACTCGCTTGCTTAAAGTTTTAGCGAGTCTTGCCGAAAACAACAGAGTACACAGGAAGAAGAGCACATGTCCCTCCTCAGCATCGGCAAGTCCGGTCTATACGCTGCCCAGGCGGCGCTGACGACGACCGGCCACAACATCACCAACGCCAACGTGGCAGGCTACAGCCGCCAGGTGGTGGTGCAGGAAACGTCGATTTCGATGGGGGGCAGCAATGGCTTTTACGGCACCGGTACCCAGATCGCCCAGGTCAAGCGCTATTCGGACGAGTTCCTGAACGCCCAGGTGCGTACCGCGCAGGCGGCCAACAGCGGACTCGAAGCCTACCAGGCGCAGGTGACCCAGATCGACAACCTGCTGTCCGATTCCACGGCCGGCCTGTCGCCGGCGCTGCAGGATTTCTTTTCGTCGGTGCAGAACCTGACCGGCGACCATGCCGGCGTGCCCTCGCGCGGCGCGCTGCTGAGCTCCGCCGACACGCTGGCGGCCCGCTTCCAGAGCATGAACCAGCGCCTGGAAGAGATCCGCAAGGGCGTCAACACCCAGGTCACTTCGAGCGTCAACCTCATCAACAGCTATGCCAGCCAGATCGCCAAGCTGAACGACCAGATCGGCAAGCTCGCGGCGGGCGACAACCTGAACCTGCCGAACGACCTGCTGGACCAGCGCGACCAGCTGGTGATGGAGCTGAACAAGCAGGTCAAGGCGACCGTCATCCCGGGCGATAACAACAGCCTGACGGTATCGATCGGTAACGGCCAGCCGCTGGTGGTCGGCTCGAGCGCCTTCCAGCTGGCGGCGGTCGGTTCCGCCACCGACCAGACCCGGATGACGGTCGCCTACGTCACCAATTCCAAGGTGTCGCCGATTCCGGAAAGCGCCCTGGCCGGGGGCGAGCTGGGCGGCGTGCTGGAATTCCGCAGCCAGTCGCTGGACCTGGCGCAGAATTCGCTGGGCCGCATCGCCCTGAGCCTGGCCCAGACCTTCAACGACCAGCACCACCTGGGCGTGGACGCCAACGGCAATCCGGGCGGCGACTTCTTCACGGTGTCGCCGGCCGAGGTCACCAAGAACGTCAACAACAACCAGACCAGCACCACCAAGGTCAGCGCCACCGTCGTCGACGCCACCCGGCTCACCACCAGCGACTATAAGGTCCAGTACGACGGCAGCAAGTACATGGTCTACCGCCTGTCGGACAACACGGCCACCGAGATCAAGGGCGACCCGCAGGTCATCGACGGCCTGTCGTTCTCGATCAGCGGCAGCGCCGCCGCCGGCGACAACTTCCTGGTGCGCCCGACCATCAACGGCGCCGCCAACTTCAAGCTGGCGCTGACCGACCAGTCCCAGGTCGCGGCCGGCTCCCCGATCACGACCAGCATTCCGCTCACGAACAACGGCACCGCCAAGATCAGCGCCGGCACGATCACCAAGGATTACCTGGCAGCGCCGCTCGCCGGCCCGGTGAACGTCACTTACTCGGGCGGTAACCTGGGCGGCCTCCCCGCGGGCCAGAAGGTGACGATGATGGTCGGCGGCACCCAGACCGATATCGCCGCCGGCGACCCGGTCCCGTTCAAGGACGGCGCCACCTATACCGTGGCCGGCATCAGCTTTACGTTGACGGGGCTGCCGAAGGACGGCGACACCTTCACCATCCAGCGCAATACCGGTCCGGGCGACACCCGCAACGCCAGCCTGCTGGGCGACCTGCAGTCGAAGACCATCCTCGACGGCGGCACCGCGACCTATCAGTCGTCCTATGCCCACATCGTCAGCGCGATCGGCAACAAGACCCGCGAGGTCCAGGTCAACGCGGAAGCCGCCGCGACCCAGCTGGAACAGGCGCAGGGCGCGGCCAACAACGTCTCGGGCGTGAACCTGGACGAAGAAGCGGCCAACCTGCTGAAGTACCAGCAGGCCTACCAGGCTTGCGGCAAGGTGATGCAGGTGGCCGATACCATCTTCAACGCGCTGTTGCAGATCGGTCATTAAATAAATAAGCGGAGCACACCATGGCTTTACGGATCAGTACGAGCGCCATCTTCGCGGCGGGAACGACCAAGCTCAATACGCTGCAGGCCCAGATGGCCAAAACACAGCAGCAGCTGTCCAGCAACCGCCGCGTCCTGACCGCGGCGGACGACCCGATCGCCTCGGCGCGCGCGCTCGAGGTGACGCAGTCGCAGTCGATGAACAACCAGTACGGCACCAACCGCACCAATGCCAAGACCTCGCTGTCGCTGGTCGAGAACGCCCTCGACGACGCCACCAACCTGCTGGAAGACGTGCAGACGCTGACGGTCCAGGCCGGCAACGGCACGCTGAGCGACACCGAACGCGGCATGCTGGCGACCGAGCTGGAGGCGCGCATGACCGACCTGCTGGGCGTGGCCAACAAGGCCGACGGTACCGGCGCCTACCTGTTCTCGGGCTACCAGACCACCACCATGCCTTTCGTGCAGACCTCGACCGGCGCCACCTACCAGGGCGACCAGGGCCAGCGCGTGCTGAAGGTGGGGGCGATCCGCAACATGGCCATCAGCGAAACCGGCAGCAACGTGTTCGAGAACATCCCGACCGGGAACGGCACCTTCCAGGTCAGCCCGAACAGCGCCAACCAAGGCAGCGCCACGGCCAGCACATACAGCGTGACCGACAGCTCGCAGCTGACCGGGCATAACTACAGCCTGAAATTCCAGGTGACGGGTTCGCCGGCGGTGACGACCTACACCGTGACCGACGCGAGCTCCAACACCGCCGTGTCGACCGGGACCTATACGGCCGGCCAGCCGATCACCTTCGGCGGCATGTCGATGAAGATCGACGGCGCGCCGGCCGACGGCGATTCGATGGACGTGCAGCCGAGTTCCAGGCAGTCGCTGTTCACCACCCTGACCAACCTGATCGGCGCGCTGCGCACGCCGACCGACACCCCGGCCGGCAAGGCCCTGATGAGCAATGGCGTGACGATGGCGGGCGCCAACCTGGGGCAGGCGCTGGACAACATCCTTTCGGTGCGCGCCTCGGTCGGCTCGCGCCTGAAGGAACTCGATTACCTCGACAGCAGCGGCCAGGACCTGGACATCCAGTACCAGACCACGCTGAGTGGCCTGCAGGACCTCGACATGGCCAAGGCGATCTCGCTGTTCACCCAGCAGCAGCAGACGCTGCAGGCTGCGCAGATGTCGTTCAAGACGATGTCGGGCCTGTCGCTGTTCAACTACATCAGCTGAGCGGCACGGCGCGTCAGAAGATATGCTCGGCTTCGGCGGGCGGCTGACCGTCACCTGCTCGCGCAGGAAGCTGGCCTGCTGGGCGGACAGCTCGCCGCAACTGCAGGATGCGCATCTGGTCGGCATAAGCGCTCCCGGATCGGAATGAAGGCAATAATTTACCTGTTGTGCAAGCGCCGGCATACACTTGAGCCATGACCATCGAACCGATCACCATCCGCGCAAGATTCAACCCGCTCATCAAGCCCTTCCTGGTCATGCAGATCGGCGTCGCGATGATGCTGACCATCGTCGGCATTCCGCTGGCGATCGTCTGGTTCCTCGGCGTCGGCCGCTGGTGGGCCCAGCATTATTTCGACAAGCTCGAATGCCAGCTGGGCGAGCGCAGCCTGCGCTACCGGAAGGGCATCCTGGTCACCACCGAAAAGACCATCCCGCTGGAGAACATCCAGGACGTGACCTTCATCGAAGGACCGATCCTGCGCCACTTCAACCTCAGCACCCTGAAGTTCGAAACCGCCGGGCACAGCGCCGGCCAGGCCTCGGACATGCGCCTGACCGGCATCATCGACGCCCAGGCCTTCCGTGCCAGGATCCTGCAGGCGCGCGAAGCCTTGCGCCATGCGCCGCAACAGAAAAGCGAGGGCGACGACCAGCTGGTCGTGCTGCGTTCGATCGAGGCGAAGCTGGGCGAGATTGCGGAGCTGCTGCGCGCCAGGCAGTAAAAAAATCAGGACGCCGGCACGATCGCCGCCGGCGGCGCGGCCGGCCGCGGCTGCCCCGGCCTTTCCGCGCCGGTGCGCGGGATCCGGCGGCTCGCCTCGATGCCCTGGTTGAACAGGTTCTGCAGCGGCGTGTTCAGGTAGGGAAGGGTCAGGCTCAGCACCAGCAGGCCGGTGCCCAGCGTGACCGGGAAGCCGATGCCGAACAGGTTCAGCTGCGGCGCGGCGCGGGTCAGGATCGCCAGCGCGACGTTGGTGATCAGGAGGGCCGCCACGATCGGCAGCGTGAGTTGCAGGCCCGCCGAGAAGATGCGGCCGCCCCAGCGTACCATCTCGAGCGGGGCGGCGAGCGACATCGGGGTGCCCGAGATCGGCAGCGTGAAGAAGCTTTCGACCAGCACCTGCACCAGCACCAGGTGAGCGTTCATGGCCAGGAAGGCCATGGTGGCGACCAGCGCGATGAACTGGCTGACCGCCGAGGAGCGTCCGGCCGAATTGGGGTCGAAGAAGCTGGCGAAGGAAAATCCCATCGTGGAGCTGGCGAGTTCGCCGCCGAACTCGATGGCGGCGAAGACGAGCCGCATCGAAAAGCCCATCGCCAGGCCGATCAGCATTTCCTGGCCGGCGATCAGGATGCCGGCCCAGGAGCTCGGGTCGACGGCGGGGATGGCGGGAATGGTCGGCGCGACGATCGCCGCCAGCAGCACGCCCAGGGTCAGCTTGACCAGCGAGGGCACGCCGGTATTGCCGAACACCGGCGCGGCCGCCACCAGGCCGAGGATGCGCGTCAGGGGCCACAGCAGGCCCCCGATCCACGCGTACAGCTCGGTGGTCGTAAACGAGATCAACCGATCATGCCCGGAATACCCGTGAACACGGTACGCATGTAGTCCGTCATCACGGTCAGCATCCACGGGCCGGCCAGCACCAGGGCGACGAACACGCCGACCAGCTTGGGGATGAAGGACAGGGTCTGCTCGTTGATCTGGGTCGCGGCCTGGAAGATGCTGACCACCAGGCCGATGATCAGGGATACCAGCAGCAGCGGCGCCGACACCATCAGGGTGACCTCCATGGCCGTGCGGCCCATCGCGATGACGCTTTCCGGAGTCATTCTCTGCAATCCTTAATTGAAGCTCTGGGACAGTGAACCCAGCAGCAGCTGCCAGCCGTCGACCAGCACGAACAGCATCAACTTGAACGGCAGCGAGATCACCGCCGGCGACATCATCATCATACCCATCGACATCAGCACCGAGGCGACCACCATGTCGATGATGAGGAAGGGGATGAAGATCGCGAAGCCGATCTGGAAAGCCGTCTTCAGCTCGCTCGTGATGAAGGCCGGGATCAGGACCCGCAGCGGCACGTCCTCGGGACCCTGCAGCGCCGGCGTGCGCGAGATCTTCACGAACAGCGCCAGGTCCGACTGGCGGGTCTGCTTCAGCATGAAGCCCTTCAGCGGCGCGGCGGCCTTGTCCATCGCCTCGCCCATCTGGATCCGGTTCTCCTGCAGCGGCACGTAGGCCTCGGTGTAGATGCGATCGAAGGTGGGGCCCATCACGAACAGGGTCAGGAACAGGGCCAGGCCGACCATCACCTGGTTGGGCGGCGCGGTCTGGGTGCCGAGCGCCTGGCGCAGCAGCGACAGCACGATGATGATGCGGGTAAAACTCGTCATCATCAGCAGGGCCGCCGGGATGAAGGTCAGCGCCGTCATCAAGAGCAGGGTCTGGACCGGCAGCGAGTAGGCGGTGCCGCCGCCCGGCGCGGGGCTGGTGGTGAAGGCGGGGATGGCGGGCGCCGCGACGGCGGCCGCGGCTGCGGCGAGCGACAGGGCCATCAGGCCGGCCGCCAGCAGGAAAGTCTGTTTACGCATTTACTTACGTTTGTCGATGGTCTGCTTCAGCCAGTCGGCGAAGTTGTTCGCTGCTTGCGATTGCGGCGCCAGCGTGGCACCGCTTCCGCTCATCTCGGCGCCCTCCTGTTTCGGCATCGTCGCCAGGGCGTTGATCCGGCCGGGCGAGGCGCCCACCACGATCCACTGATTGCCGACTTCGACCACCAGCACGCGCTCGCGCCCGCCGAGGTTGAGGGCGCCGACCACGCGCAGGTTGGCGCCGCCGGCGCCGGCCTTCGGACCGTAGCGCTTCAGGAACCAGGCGAGGGCGGCCAGCACGGCCAGCACCGCGATCAGGGCGAACAGGGTCTGCAGCAGGCTGCCGGTGGCCGAGCCGGACGGCATCTGGACCGGGGCGACAGTGGGCGCGCTGCGGTTGGCGGCGCCGCCGCCGACGGTGGTCTCGGGCGCGCCCGGGCTGGACGGGTTCATGACCGGCGCGTTGGCTGCCGGGGCAGGGACGGCCGGTGGCTGCACGGCCGGGGCCGCGGCATTGTCCACGGCGCGCGGCTGGGCACTTGCGGGGGGCGCCGGCTGCGCCATGGGGGTGGTGGCAGCGGGCGGCTCGGCCGCGCAGACGGCCAGCGGCAGCAGGAGGGAAAGGATGGTCAGCAGGCGCGCGCTTGTCGTCATTTATTCAGTTTGCGGATACGTTCCGATGGCGTGATGATGTCGGTGAGCCGGATACCGAACTTGTCGTTCACGACCACCACCTCGCCCTGGGCGATCAGGCAGCCGTTCACGAGCACGTCCATCGGCTCGCCGGCCAGGCCGTCCAGTTCCACCACTGAACCCTGCGCGAGCTGCAGCAGGTTCTTGATGGCGATCTTGGTGCGTCCCAGCTCCACCGTCAACTGTACCGGGATATCGAGAATGAAGTCGATATCGTTCGGCGTATCCGGGCGCAGGCCCTTGTTCGAAAAGTCCTGGAACACGGCGGCGCTGGCCGCCTGCTGTTGGCTGGCAAGCGCAGCGGCTTCCGCGGCCGCCTGTTCGGCGATCGCGGCGCCCCAGTCGTCGTCGAGGCTGCTCTGGTCGTCTTGGGTGTCGGACATGGAAATTCTCCGGTCGTATTACGTACTACGTGTTATTTGTTGAAGGTTTCGCTGTTGGCGATCAGTCTTTCGACTTTCAGGGCGTACTGCCCGTTCGATACGCCATAGGTGCAATCCATCACCGGCACGCCGTCGACGGTTGCCTGGATGGTTTCCGGCACCGAGATCGGGATCACGTCGCCGACCTTCATGTTCAGGATTTCGTCGAAGTTCGCCTTGCCGTGGCCGAGGACGGCCACCAGGTCCACCTCCGCCACCTGGATCTGCTGCGTCAGCAGGCGGATCCAGCGCTTGTCCACTTCGAGGGCCTCGCCCTGGATGCTGGACGTCAGCGCATCGCGGATCGGTTCGACCATCGAATACGGCATGCAGAAGTGGATCTGGCCCGACACCGAACCGAGCTCGATGGTGAAGGTGCACGATACCACGACTTCGTTCGGGGTGGCGATGTTCGCGAACTGCGTGTTCATCTCCGAGCGGATGTACTCGAATTCGATCGGGTAGACCGGTTCCCAGGACTTCGCATACGCCTCGAACACGATGTCGAGGATGCGCATGATGATGCGCTGCTCGGTCTGGGTAAAGTCGCGGCCTTCCACACGGGTGTGGAAGCGGCCGTCGCCGCCGAACAGGTTGTCGACCAGCAGGAACACCAGGCCCGGATCGAAGACCATCAGCGCGGTGCCGCGCAGGGGCTTCATGTGGATCAGGTTCAGGTTGGTCGGCACCACCAGGTTGCGGATGAATTCGCTGTACTTCGAAACCCGCACCGAGCCGACGGACACTTCGGCGCTACGGCGCAAAAAGTTGAACAGGCCGACCCGCAGATACCTGGCGAAACGCTCGTTGATGATCTCGAGCGTCGGCATGCGGCCGCGGACGATCCGCTCCTGCGTTGCCAGGTTATAGGTGCGGACTCCCGAGGTGTCTTCAGGAGCCGCGACATCGTCCTGATCGCCGTTGACCCCCTTGAGGAGGGCATCGACTTCTTCCTGTGAGAGAAAATTATCGGCCATGCTCTGTCAAGTCTTACTGAATGCTCATTGGATAATAAACTCGGTGAACAGGACGTCCGAGACATCCTGCTCGTCGCCGTGCGACACGAAAGGTATCTTGACCGCGGCCAGGATTTCGCCGGCCAGCTGCTGCTTGCCTTCGACCGTGTTGATCTCGGACGCCTTCTTGCCGGACAGGAGCAACAGCACGCGGCTGCGCACCTTGGCCATGTTCGCCTTGATGAGCTCAGTCTGTTCGGCGCCGTCGATCTGCAGCGTGAACGCGACGCGCAGGTACTGGTCGCCGTTTTCCGGCTGCAGGTTCACGGTAAAGGGTTCGATCGCCAGGTATTCCGGCGGCGCTTCCTTCTTGCCCTTCTTCTTGCTGCCGTGATCCTTCTTGGCTGTCTCGGCCGCTTCGGCGCCGCCGCTGCCGTGCAGGAAGTACCAGCCGGCACCGCCGCCCAGGCCCAGCACGAGCACGGCCGCGCCGATCATGATGAAGAGCTTGCTCTTGCCGCCCGCTGCCGGCGCCGCTGCTGCATCCGCTTTCGGATCAGCTTTCATTTTTGGATTCGCTTTCAAGATACCTCGGTCCCGCAGTGGTTCGTCCCGTCATTATGTCATTATCGGGAAAAAGTGAGCAGGAGCAATGGTTGAAAAGAGGGGAGATCGGGGGCTATCTCGTTGTTTCTTAGGCGAAAGTATCGACCATGCCGCGATTGCCGAGCGTTGCCGTGCGGGTGACCGGGCGGGCGTTCGCATCCTCGGTCCCGCTGCTGCCGTCGCCGCGGTCGCGGCCATTGCCGCCGAAGCCGCCGCCATTGCGCGCCGCCTGCTGCTGGGCCTGGCCGCTGTCGGGCATGCCGGCGTTGACGGTGGCGTTGCCCAGCGCGATACCGCTCTCGCTCATCATCTCGCGCAAGCGGGGCAGGGCATTCTCGAGGGCCTGGCGCACTTCTTCCTGGTTGGCGGAAAAGGTCACGCTGGCCTGGTCGTTGGTCACCGACAGCACCACCTGCAGCGGACCGAGGTCCGGCGGGTTCAGGGTCAGCGAAGCGGTCTGCTCTTCGCTGCCGACCATGTAGACGACTTTCTGGCCGACCTGGTGTTCCCAGGCATCGGTGCCGACCCGTGCGCCAAGGGCGTCAAAGGTGCCGGCAGCGGCCTGCACGGCTTCCATCACGGCCGGCTGGGCCTGGGCCAGCGCGGCGACGGCGGCCGCCGGTTCGCGGGCGGCGGCGGTTTCGCGCGCCTGCAGCAGGCTGAGTGCCGTGCCCGGTTCAGCGGAAGCGAGCTGCGGCTCGGCCTGGCCCTTGCCGGAAGCGGCCGCAAGGGCCGCGCGCAGGTCGGCGCCCAGCTTGCCGCCCGCATCCGCGGCCGCGCTCTTGTCGTCGGCACCGAGGGCGGCGCCGGCGGCGGCCAGGGCCGGGTTGCGCAGGGCCGCGGTGTCGGAGAAGGCTTTGCCGGCGGTGGTGGCAATGCCGGCGCCGTCCTTCGACACCGACTTCATCGACGCCTGCAATGCGGCCAGCTGGGCGGCGTCGCCGCGCTTGCCCTTGCCGGCGGCACCTCCCAGGGCGTCGTAGGCCTGGGCCGCGGCGTCGGCGGCGGGCAGGGCTTTCGCATCCTTCGGCTGCTGCAGGCTTGCCATCAGGGCCAGCATGGCGCTGGCCGGATCGCCGCCCTGGCCGGATTGCGCATCGTCCTTGCCGTCCTGGCTGTCCGCATCGTCGCCATCCCTGGCTTCGGTGGTCTTGCCGGCGTCGGCCGGCTTCGCGGCTTCTTCCGGTTTCGCGGCTTCCTGCGCGCCGGCGCCGCCGTCGGGCTGGGCCGGCTTGTCGGCGGCATTCGGCTTCGGCGCAGCCGTCTTCGGCGCGGGCGCGGGGTTCGGCGCCGGCTGGCGCAGTTCCATCTCGTTCGACAGCATGGAGCTGAACTGGGCGCCGTCGCTGTTGGCGGCAGCGCCATTGCGCTGGGCCGGCGCCTGGGCGTTGGTGTTCAGCTGGATCGGAAGGGAATTGGTCTGCATCGTTGTCTCGTTCAGCGTTTCATGCGTGCGGTGCGGGCCGCGAAGTCGTCCATCATCTTCTGGTCGCGCCTGGTCTCGATCGCCAGCGCCTGGGCCGCCGCGCGTTCGTTCAGGGTGCGGTAGGAAAGGCGTTTGCGCTCGCTCTCCTGGAAGGCCTTGCGTTCGGTGTCGGCCTTGTATTCGGCATGCTTGATCACTTCGCGCTGGCCGTTGATCGCGTTGTCCAGCTTGCCCAGGAAGGCCACGAAATTCGCGTAGGCGAAGGGCGTGATCCCGTTCATCTGGGCCTGGTCCAGGCGGTCCGCGTAATCCTGGCGGTAACCCAGCAGCATCTGCAGCTTCTGTTCGGCTTCCTCGACCGCCTTCAGTGCCACTCCCAGCCGCCTGGCGCGGTTGTCCGACTCGCGCTGTGCGAGGTCGACGAGGGTCTGGAGTGCGGAGGTATTGGCCATGGTAGGTCAAGTATATCGGCCGCGGCCTTCGCTCAATCAGCCGAACAGAGAGGTCAATTCCCCCAAGCTCTCCAGCATATTGGCGTTGTCGTGGATTTCCTGGCACAGGAAGGCCTCGATGCGCTCGTGCAGGACGATCGCCTTGTCCAGCACCGGATCGGTGCCGGCCACGTAGGCGCCCACGCTGATCAGGTCGCGCGAGCGTTCATAGCGCGAGTACAGCTGCTTGAGCGTGCGCGCCGCCTGCTGGTGCTCGCGCGAGGTGATGTTGTGCATCGCACGCGAGATCGACTGTTCGATGTCGATCGCCGGGTAGTGGCCGGCTTCGGCCAGGCTGCGGTTCAGGACGATGTGGCCGTCCAGGATGCCGCGCGCGGCGTCGGCGATCGGGTCCTGCTGGTCGTCGCCCTCGGACAGCACGGTGTAGAAGGCGGTGATCGAGCCGCCGCCTTCCGGGCCGTTGCCGGCGCGTTCGACCAGCACCGGCAGCTTGGCGAACACCGAAGGCGGATAGCCCTTGGTGGCCGGCGGCTCGCCGATCGCCAGCGCGATCTCGCGCTGCGCCTGCGCGTAGCGGGTCAGCGAATCCATGATCAGCATGACATTCTTGCCTTCGTCGCGGAAGTGCTCGGCGATGGCGGTGGCATAGGATGCGCCCTGCATGCGCAGCAGCGGCGGCGAGTCGGCCGGTGCCGCCACCACGACGGAGCGGGCCAGGCCTTCCTCGCCCAGGATCTGCTCGATAAATTCCTTCACCTCGCGTCCCCGTTCGCCGATCAGGCCGACCACGATCACGTCGGCCGTGGTGTAGCGCGCGATCATCCCCAGCAGCACCGATTTACCGACGCCGGTACCGGCGAACAGGCCGAGACGCTGGCCGCGGCCGACGGTGAGCATCGAGTTGATGGCGCGGATGCCGACGTCCAGGGTGTCCGTGATCGGCGCGCGTTCCAGCGGGTTGATCGGGCGCGCGTTCAGCGGGCCCATATCCGTGCTGTCGAGCGGCCCCTTGCCGTCCAGCGGGCGGCCGGCGCCGTCGACCACGCGGCCCAGCAGGCCCCAGCCAACCGGCAGGTGGCGTGCGCGGTCCATCGGGCGGCGGCGCGGATGATCGACGCTGCCGGGCTTCGGCACGCTCGGCTCGACCGGGAACACGCGCGAGCCGGGCACCACGCCTTCGACGTCGGATTGCGGCATCAGGAACAGCCGTTCGCCCTCGAAGCCGACCACTTCGGCCTCGATGCGCGCACCCGATGGGTTGCCGGACGAGGCAACCGGAATCGTGCAGGCGCTGCCCACCGCCAGCTTCAGGCCGACGCATTCCATCACCAGGCCGGCCACGCGCGTGACGCGGCCCGAGACCTGCATCGGCTCGACGAAATCGAGCAGGTTGCCGCAGTCCTTCAGGTAGGACTTCCAGCGCGCGGTGTGGCGGTCAGCGCATTTCGAGCCACTCATACCAGCCACTGCACGTCGCGGCCCAGGGCATGCGCCAGGCGCTGCCAGCGCGATCCGATCTGGGCGTCGATCTGGTTGCTGGCGGTGTCGATGCGGCAGCCGCCGCGTGCGACATGGGCGTCTTCGACGATGCGCCAGCCGGTCTTTTCGAGTTCGTGGCCGATGCCGCCGCGGACGATCAGGGCGTCTTCCGGATGCAGGACCAGCAAGGCAGGCTGCTGCAGGGTCGGCAGGTAGTCGACCGCTTCGCGCACCACCGGCAGGATCAGTTCGGGGCGTACTTCGAAGGCAGTGCGCACCATGTTCTTCGCCAGGTGCAGGGCCAGTTCGAGCACGTCGGCGGCGATCGCTTCGTCGGCCTGGGTAACAGCGTTGCCGAAATCGGCGGCGATGCCCTGCAGATGGCTCAATTCGGCGGCGGCTTCGGCGCGGCCTTCGGCCAGGCCGTCTTCGTAGCCGCTGGCGTGGCCGGCGGCGAGGCCGGCTTCATGGCCTTCGGCATAACCCTGCTGGCGCGCCGCTTCGCGGATCGCCTCGAGTTCTTCTTCGCCGATCGGCGGTGCGATGGGGGGCGGGGCGGCTTCGAGCGCGCGCTGGGCCGCCAGTGCCTGGGCCTGGGCTTGCGCGGCGGCTTCGGCCGCCTGGCGTTCGGCGACTCTGCTTTCGCGCTCGTCGCCGAAGGAGGTCATTTCCCAGCGCTTGAACATGGGCTGGAAGTCTTTCGAGTTCACCATCAGACGAACGAGTCCTCACCTTTGCCGCCCAGGACGATCTGGCCTTCGTCGGCCAGGCGGCGGACGATCTGCAGGATCTGCTTCTGCTGGGATTCCACTTCGGACAGGCGCACCGGTCCCTTCGATTCGAGGTCTTCGCGCATCATCTCGGCGGCGCGCTGCGACATGTTCTTGAAGACCTTTTCGCGCAGGTCCTGCGAGGCGCCCTTCAATGCGATGATCAGCATCTCGGACTGCACTTCGCGCAGCAGCAGCTGGATGCCGCGGTCGTCGATGTCGATGATGTTATCGAACACGAACATCTCGTCCATGATCTTCTGGGCCATGTCGTTGTCGTAGTTCTTGATGTTCTCCATGACCGAGCTTTCCTGCTCGCCGCTCATGAAGTTCAGGATCTCGGCCGCGGTGCGCACGCCGCCCAGCGAGGATTTCTTGATGTTCTCGTTGCCCGACAGGAGCTTGGTCAGCACGTCGTTCAGTTCGCGCAGGGCGGCCGGCTGGACACCGTCCAGGGTCGCGATACGCAGCACCACGTCGTTGCGCAGGCGGTCGGTGAAGTAGGCCAGGATCTCGCAGGCCTGGTCGCGCTCGAGGTGGACCAGGATGGTGGCGATGATCTGCGGGTGTTCGTTGCGGATCAGTTCCGCCACCGAGGGCGAGTCCATCCACTTCAGGCTCTCGATGCCGGAAGCGTCCTTGCCGCCCAGGATGCGGTTCAGCAGCACGGCGGCCTTGTCGTCGCCCAGCGCCTTGGTCAGCACCTGGCGGATGTACTCGTCCGAGTCCAGGCCGACGGTCGACTGCAGGTCGACGCGCTCGCGGAATTCGCCCAGCACGGTGGTCACCTCCTCGTGCTGCACCGCCTTCATCTGCGCCATCGCCGCGCCCAGCTTGAGCACTTCGCGGGGGCCGAGGAATTTCATGACCTCGGCCGCTTCGGATTCGCCCAGGGCCAGCATCAGGATGGCCGCCTTGTTGACGTTGTCTTTGTCTTTGTCGCTCATGTCTTATTCGGCACCCAGCCATTCCTTGATCACGTTCGCCACGATGCGCGGGTCGTTCTGCGCAAGGGTCTTGGCCATCTCCAGGTTGCTCTTGTAGACGATGACCTGCTTCTGTTCTTCCGCTTCGCGCGCAATGCGTGCGATTTCCTCGTGGTCCGGTTCCGGTTCCGGCTCCGGCTCTTCCGGTTCCGGCTCCGGCGGCATCTCGACCGCCTGGTCGAATTTCTTCATCACCGGCTTCATGATCGGACGCAGGATACGGTACCAGAGGAACAGCAGCACCAGCGCGATGAACACCCACTTCGCGACGTCCTTCGCCATCGGCAGGTTGTTCGGGTCCTTCCACCAGTCCGGGACCACGTCGGCCGGCTTGTCGACGCCGTCGAACGGGGCGTTGGCCACGTTCAGGGTGTCGCCGCGCGCCTGGTTGTAGCCCATCGCCTGCTTGACCAGTTCGTTGATCTGGGCGACTTCGGCGGCGGTGAGCGGCTTGATCGCGACCTTGCCGGTCTTCGGATCGACGCTGCGGCGGTAGTTGACCACCACGCCCACGGTCAGGCGCTTGATGCCGCCCATCGGCTTCTGCTCGAAGCGCAGGGTCTTGTCGACTTCGTAATTGGTGGTGGCGTTCTTGCTGGTCGGGCCGGCGGCCGCTGCCGCGGGGCTGGCCTGCGGGCCGGTGCCGTCGATCGGGGCGGTGGCCACGCCCGGCGGCTGGTTCGACAGCGCGCCCGGGATGCCGGACGGGTTCTGGCTGCCCGGACCGGTCGACTCCGAGGTCTGCTGGCTGCGGATCGCCTGCGGTTCCGGCGGCGAATTCGGCTTGTACAGCTCGGCGGCGGTGTCGACCTGGGCGAAGTCCACTTCGGCGGTCGCCTCGGCGCGTACATTGTTCTGGCCGACGATCGGGGCGATGATCGACTCGACCTGCTTGACGATGTTCTGCTGCAGGGCTTCGACGTACTTCAGCTGGTTCGGATCGAGCTGCTTGCCGTTCTTGGCGCTGGTGTCCGAGAGCAGGGTGCCGTTCTGGTCGACCACCGTTACGTTGGACGGGGTCAGTTCCGGCACCGACGATGCCACCAGGTGCACGATGGCGCTGACCTGGGCCTGGTCGAGGGTGCGGCCCGGCTGCAGGTTGAGCAGCACCGAGGCGGTGGGCTTCTGCTGGTCGCGCACGAACACGGACGGCTTCGGCAGGGCCAGGTGCACGCGCGCCGACGATACCGCCGACACCGACTGGATCGAATTCGCCAGCTCGCCTTCCAGCGAGCGCTGGTAGTTGACCTGCTCGACGAACTGCGAGGTGCCCAGCTTCTGGTTCTCGAGCAGTTCGAAGCCGACATTGCCGGCGCGCGGCAGGCCCTGGGCGGCCAGCTTGAGGCGCACATTGTGCACCTGCTCGGCCGGGATCAGGATCGCGGTACCGCCTTCGGAAAACTTGTACTTGACCCCCATCTGGTCGAGCGAAGCGGTGATCGCGCCGCCGTCGCGGTCGCTGAAGTTCGAGAACAGCACCTTGTAGTCGGGGGCCGAACTCCACAGCCAGATCGCGGCGATGACGGCCATAGTGGCCGCGATCGCGCCGCCGATGACGACTCTCTTGCCCATCGGGGTTTCCCAATACTTCGGCTTGGGTTCGGCCTGGGCGCCGGGATCGTCGTCGAGGAGGGTTTCCGCTGCTGTTGCCATGGTTGGTGGTCGGGGATGTAGGGTAGTTGAACGCCATTATGAAGCCGTACGGCAACATCCAAACCCGGGAAAAGGAGGGTGTTTACGGTGCTGCTCGAAGGCAGGCATTGCCGAGGCGCTGATATTCTGACAGCCTGAATGAACCTGTTTTCAAGAGGCGGACATGAATATCGGCGGAATCGACAGCAGCCGCATCGAAGCGATGATGGCGCAACTGAAGGCGGCGGCCACCAGGCCGGCCACGCCCTCGGCCGGCTCGGCGTCATCGGCGCTGGCTTCCGGCGGCATCGGCGGGATCGGCGGCCTGGGCAAGACGGGCGGCGCGGAAGGCGTCGAGTCGTCGTCGAAGGTCAGCTTCTCGGATGCGCTGAAAGCCCAGCTGGACAATGTCAGCAAGGCCCAGGACCAGGCCGACGACATGGGCAAGAAGTTCGCCGCCGGCGACGATTCGGTCAGCCTGTCCGATACGATGATCGCAATGCAGAAGGCCAGCATTACCTTCCAGGCGACCGTGCAGGTGCGCAACAAGCTGGTGTCGGCCTATCACGAGATCATGAACATGCAGGTGTAGCCCGGGTAGGGCCGCTGCCTGCTGAGGCGGGCCTCGAGGGCGGCCGTCAGTTCGGCCGCCATATTCGCATCGACCGGATCAGAAAAAGTGGATTTCAGGCCTCTCCAGATAATGCGGATCGCATTTGCTGAGTACCCGGTGTCTCAATTCAAAGAACTGGCGCAGGTAAACTTTCTCATCGGTTAGGGCGAACGCCAGTTTGAGTGCGTTCAGCGTGAACAGTTCCTCTCTGTAAGGGAAATACAATACGTGCGACCATGGCATTTTCGATATGTCGTAATTTGCCACGCGCGGTCCGCCGTCCAGCGCGAGAATCAGGGAGCAGATCCGCTCCATGATAAAGACCTTCATGTGGACCGGCCCTTTGGAGTACGGGGCGCCACTGTTCAGGAGGCCGGCCAGTTCGCTGTCCCTGCTTTCCGCGATATCAAACAACTTTTCCGTAATGGCAAACCATTTTTTCCAGAAAGAAGGTTTCGCGACGACGTAATTGCAGTAAATGCTGCTGGTGAAGTCCATCACGAGGGAATCGAAGGCGACTTTGAGGTCGATGGTCTTCAAGAATCGCTCGGTGGTGGGAATCAAGCCAGGGTGATGTCGATTTCCCTGCTCAAACGTATTCAGGTAGCAAGCAGCTTCCTGGATAAAAGGGGAGAACGTATAGACATCATGGTCGGGATTGGTTTCGATAAACTCGTAAACCTGTTGCCCGGTCAAATTGGTCTTGTTGCGAAAGTTCGGTGAGAAGAAGCCATACAACTCGTCGTCTTTGACATCATTCTCGAGAAAAAAGTTCCGTATAGGCCAATATTCCCGCCAATCGGGACGCGGGTTGCCCGCGTTTTCCAGAGGGATGAAATTTGGGTCGACCTGCTGCCTGCTGTTGCTGTCGTAATAAATCTGGAAGATGTTGATTTTCATCTGCTTTCTCTAAATGCTTTAAGTGCAATGCCTGTTCCATGTTGATCAACGGGAAACGATTCTCTGCGAAGTCGTCCTCGTGTAGTTGCCTCACGGCATCATCTTACTATGGAAAGTCGTCGGTGAATGCCTTGAACAGCGGCGGATCTTGCGCCCAATTTTGCGCGGCGCAGGATTGACCGCCAGAGTCCTTGGCAGAAGCTTAAGTGCGCACAGCGGCTGGCAGCAGTAATCGGATTTGCCTGCCAGCACGTGCGCGCTGGCAGGCATCAGACCAGGCCGGCCAGGCGGGCGTTGCGTTCGCGCTCGAGCTTGGTGATGTAGCGCTGCACGGCGGCGAGGTTGCCGCGTGAGATGTCGACGAACTGGCAGCCGAGGCGGCGGTTGGTCTTGTTGTTCAGCAGGGTCAGGTCCAGCGAGTTGCGGACCTGCAGCGAGGTCATGACCGGGCCGATTTCCGGCAGCTCCAGGCGGCAGCCGATGTAGGTTTCGCCGATGGTGGTGCCGAGCACCTGTTTGTTGTCGAGGATGGCGATGCCGCCGCAGCTGATATCCGCCAGCGGGAAGGTCTCGAGCTTGCCGCCCAGTTCCGCGGCCAGGGGGATGGTCACGCGCACCGGATTGCTGACCGGCGTCGCCATCCGGTAGAACTCGCGGCGCTGCAGGCGGATCAGGCTGGCGGGGATGTTGGCGCGCACCGCGGTGCCGCCGTCGTAGCTGATCTCGCGCAGGCCATCGGCGCCGAACAGGATGCGGATCTTGTCGAGCGAAGTCTCGCAGCGCACCGTGCCGGCGACGACCATGCGTTCGATCTGCTCGCGGCTGACCGGGCGGTCGAGCACCATGGTATTGGTGTCCGGATCGACGTCGAGGATCGAGGTGACGCAGACGTCGGCCTCGCCCCGGATCAGCACGCGGACGAGCTGGTTCTTTTCGGCGATCTGGCGCAGCAGCGCGACGATTTCCCTGCGCGACTGGACTTCATAGTCGTGCCAGGCTTCAAGTTCGGCTTCAGTAATTGCTTGCATCTATTCCAACCGGTGATTCTTCTGGTTGCAGGAGTCGCGTCGTGTCCGTGGGCGGAGCTAAGGCCTGGCCGGTAGTTTGCGCTGACTCAATATAATAAAGCCATGCCAACAGTTCGGCAATGGCGCGATACAGGGCGGGTGGAATCTGCCGGTCGAGGTCGACTTCCATGAGCAGCGCCACCAGTTCCTTCGACTCGTGCACGAACACGCCGGCGTCGCGCGCGCGTTCGATGATCTGTTCGGCGACCAGGCCCTGGCCCTTGGCCACCACTTTCGGCGCCGGATCGCCGGCGCCATAGGCCAGTGCCACCGCATGCTGGCGGCGGCCGTTATCGTCGCTCGTCATCGCCATGGATCGCCAGGGTGTTCAGCGGCGTGCCGGCGGCGGCCAGGGCGTCGGCCAGGCGGCCGCTGCCGGCTTCCAGCAGGACGCGTGCCGATTCCGGCGCGTCGAGGCGGATGTGCAGCTGGTCGCCGGTCAACACGACCTGCGCCTTGACCTCGCCCAGCTGCCCGAAGCGCAGCCGCAGGCTGCTTTGCCAGCTGCCGCGGGCGCCATCGCCGTCGCCGTCATGCCGGCCCGGCTCGCGTTCGGGCGTGTCGCGTTCGATCTCCCAGCGCAGCTCCTGGCCCGGCCACAATTGGCCCTGCCAGGCCACGCGCGCCTGTTCGTGGGCGTTCAACTGCTGGTTGATGAGCTGGGCGGTGGCCGGGTCCGAGGGCGGCGGCATGCCGCGCGCCTGCGGTTCGGCGGCCAGGTCGGCCAGCGGACGCGCACCCTGCGCCCACTCGGCGACGTGGGCCTCGTAGAACAGGCCGCTCTTCGCCAGCCCCTCCTGCAACGCCGCCGCGACCCGGGCGGCGTCCGCGCTCGGCGCCGCCAGCAGCGGCGTGCGGCCGGCGACAGCCGCCGCCGCGCCATCCTTCTGGGCCGCGGCGATCACCTCGCCCAGCAGCTTGCCGGCGGCGCTGATCGACGCATGTTCGGTGTCGGCGCCCGCCTCGGGCAGCCCGGCCGCCGCCAGGCTGGTGGCCAGCATGGCGGCGGCGCGGACCGGCGCCGCGGCGCCGCCGCCGATCCATGACAGCGGCAGCGCCTGGCGGAAGTCGCCCTCCGGCGGCGCCGGCCGGGTTTCGGCGAAGGCGCTGCCCTGGCCGGTCTGGAGCTGGAAGGTGGGACGTGGGGTCAGCGCCACCAGGGTCAGCGGCAACTGGCTGCCGACCTGGGTGCCGGACGGCAGGGAAAGGCGTGCGGCCAGGTCGTTCATGCGCACGACGAAGCTGCCGTCGGCCAGGCGCGCCAGCACCTGGGCCTGCAAGGATTTGCCCAGCAGGCTGGCCAGCGTGGGCTGGCCCGCCTGCTGGCGGGTATGGGCGGTCGCCTCGATGCCGGCGACCGGCACGGTCTGGCCGACCGGATTCGCGCCGGTGGAAGTGAGGCGCGTGGCCATTTCCGCCTCAGACGCCTCCGTAGGCGTTGACCAGCCTGCGCTGGGTGGTGGTGCTGTTGATCATTGCCGACAGCTTTTCCATCCACGGCATGGTGAGGTCGCGGATGTGGCGGTCGGCATCGAGGATCTTCTTGATCAGCTCGACCTTGCGCTGGCGTCCTTCAGGGGCGAGCGCCACCTCGCCGCTGTCGCGCAGGCGCGCCACGTGGAGGGTGCACGACTGCTCGAGCTCGACCAGGCGGTCCCATTCGGCGCTGCGGGCCGCATTCAGCATTTCGCCGGTGATGCGCTCGAGCGTCTCGTAGGTCGACAGCATTTCGTCGCCGGTCATCATCATGCGCTCGCCAGGATGGCTGCCGCGCTCGGGACTGCCGCCGCGGGCGCCGCCGGCTTCTTGCCGATCGAGGCCCAGGCGTCGCGCAGGTCGACCAGCAGGACCTGCACTTCGTCCAGCATGTCCACCGAGTTCTTCAGGTTGGCCTGCAGCAGGCGGTCGGTCATGTAGCCGTAAAGACCATCCAGGCTGTTGGCGATGTCGCCGCCGGCCTTCTTGTCCAGGCTGGCGCGCAGGCCGTCGTTGACGATCTCGATGGCGCGCGAAATCGATGCGCC
Source organism: Massilia sp. 01N417 (assembly GCF_056399645.1). Taxonomy (NCBI): domain Bacteria; kingdom Pseudomonadati; phylum Pseudomonadota; class Betaproteobacteria; order Burkholderiales; family Oxalobacteraceae; genus Massilia; species Massilia sp. 01N417. The sequence goes on from NZ_JBFTRS010000006.1 coordinate 40,974, forward strand.
TTTTTCCTGGATCTTGCCAGCCTTCATATGCAGGCGTGCGGAGTGGATCGCGGCGAGTGCGCCGTCGAACAGCAGGACGATCAGCTCATGGGGCGACGCGGCGACCACCGAGGTCTCCAACCCTACCTTGGCGTAAGCTTGCACGCCGCGTGGCGTCATTCCAAACATCTTGAACCTCCGTGTGAAACTTTTCGATTTGAACGGACTGTAATGTACCTAGTTAACGGCCGGATTCATCCGAACTTAAGAGCAATGAATCCATGCTATTTCACTGCTTGGCCGGCTTTGTCATAGTGTCAAGCTCGGCGCGCACCCGCCCCAGGACCGTGCTCCATGGCTCGCCGCGCTGCTGGCGGATCAGGCGGGCGCGCGGATACCACGGGCTGTCGCTGCGATCCAGCAGCCAGCGCCAGTCCGTGGTGGCCGGCAGCAGGATCCAGACCGGCTTGCCGAGGGCGCCGGCCAGGTGGGCGATGCTGGTGTCGACGGTGATGACGAGATCCATCGCCGCGCACAGCGCCGCCGTGTCGCCGAAGTCGGCCAGGCGCTCGCCGAAGGCGCGCACCGGGCTGGCGGCGAGCAGGGCGGCATCCTCGGGACGGTGGCGGTCCTGCAGCGAGACGAAATCGCAGGCCGGGCTCAAGAGGCCCGCAAGCGTGGCGAAATCGATGCTGCGCCGCTGGTCGTCCCTGTGTTCCTGGCTGCCGCGCCAGGCCAGGCCCACGCGCGGTTTGTCCGCCGGTCCGAGCAGGGCGGTCCAGGCGGCGACCCTGGCGGCATCGGCCCGCACGTAGGCCGGCGGTGCGGGGATGGTATCGAGGGTGCTGCCGAAAGCCAGCGGCAGCGACATCAGCGGGCAGTGGTAGTCGAACGGCGGCAGTGCCTCGCCGCGCGCCAGGACCATGGCCGGTCCGGCCAGGGTGCGCATCAAACCCACCAGCGTGGGCGGCACCTCGAGGATGACGCGGGCGCCGCGCGCCGCCGCCAGCGTGGCGTAGCGGCAGAACTGCAGGGTGTCGCCGAGGCCTTGTTCTGCGTGCAGGAGGATGGCCTTGCCGGCCAGGTCCTGTTGCCCCAGCCACAGCGGCTGTCCAAACTCACGCCGCTGGCGCGACACCGACAGGTGGGCGACCCGCCAGCGCCACTCGTAGCCGCGCCAGCCTTCGGCGAAGCGGCCGTGGCGGAGATGGAGCAGGGCCCGGTTCCAGTGGGCCTCGGCATTGCCGGGCTGCAGCCGCAGCGCGGCGTCGAAGCTGTGCAGGGCGTCGTCGTGGCGCCCGAGTTCCTGCAGGACGGCGGCGCGGTTGTTCCAGGCCTGGCCATCGTCCGGCTGCAGCGCCAGCGCCTGGTCGTAGCAGGCCAGCGCCTCATCGAAGCGGCGCAGTGCCTGCCAGGTGTTACCATAGTTGTACCAGGCGTCCACATTGGCGCGGTCCAGGTCCAGCGCCCGCGCATAGCTGGCCAGCGCCTCCTCGAGGCGGCCGCCCGCCTTGAACACATTGCCCAGGTTGCCGTGCAGGGCCGAGACACCGTCGCCGGTTTCGCGGGCGGCCAGCAGGAATTGCTCCGCCGTGGCGAGGTCGCCGGCCTGCCAGGCGAGGATGCCGACGTGGTGCAGCAGGTCGAACTGGCCGGGCTGCAGCAGCAGGGCCTGTTCATAGGCGGCCAGGGCCTCACGCAGCGCGCCTTGGCGGTGCAGTTCGAGTCCCTGGTCGAACAGATGCGCGGCCCGAGGATCGATGAAGCCGCTCATCTGGCGCTCCCCGCCAGCGCATCGAGGTCGGCGCGCACCCGGGCCAGCACGGCGCTCCAGTCCTCGCCGTATCCCTGGCGGACCAGGCGCGCGCCCGGATACCAGGGGCTGTCGCTGCGCTCCAGCAGCCAGCGCCAGTCCGGCGCATACGGCAGCAGGATCCAGACCGGTTTGCCGAGGGCGCCTGCCAGGTGGGCGATGCTGGTGTCGACCGTCACCACCACGTCCATGGCGGCGCACAGGGCGGCAGTGTCGCTGAAGTCGTGCAGCTGTGCGCCGAGGTCGCGTACCGCGCCGGCGGCGGCCAGGGCCGCCGCGTCGCTCGCGCGGACTTCCTTCTGCAGCGAGACGAATTCGCAGGCCGGCGTAAGTGCCTGCGCGAATTCGGCGAAGGCGATGCTGCGGTGATGGTCGTTCGTGTGGCCCGGATTGCCGCTCCAGGCCAGGCCGACGCGCAGCCTGGTGGCCGGGCCCAGCAGCGTACGCCATTGCGCGACCCGCTCCGGTGCGGCGCGCAGATAGGCTGGCGCGGCCGGGATGGTGGCGAGTTCGGTGCCGAACGCCAGCGGCAGGCTCATCATCGGGCAGTGGAAGTCGAAGTCCGGCAGCGCCTCGCCACGCGCGACCACGCGGGGTGCGAGGCCGGACAGTAGCCGCGCCAGCGGCGGCTGCACCTCCAGGATCACGCTGGCGCCGCGCGCCGCCAGCAGGCCGGCGTAGCGGGCCATCTGGATGGTGTCGCCCAGGCCCTGTTCGGCCCACAGCAGGATGGTCTTGCCGGCAAGGGGCTGCTTGCCCAGCCACGGCGGCTGCTCGAAGCGCTGCAGTTCGCCGGCCTGCATCAGCTGGTCGACCTTCCAGCGCCATTCGAAACCTTGCCAGCCTTGCGCCAGGCGTCCGCGCAGCAGCGCCAGCAAGCCGAGGTTCCAGTGGGCGGCGGCGAGTTCCGGGTCGAGTTCGATGGCGTGCTCGAGGTCGGCCTGGGCCGCATCGAAGCGTCCCAGGTCCTTGAACAGCTTGGCCCGGTTGACCAAGGCGTCGGCATAGTCCGGGCGGCAGGCCAGCGCGCGCGCGAAGCTGTCCAGCGCGGCCTCGTGCCGGCGCAGCCGCAGCAGCAGGTTGCCGCGGTTGTTGTGGGCTTCGGCGTGCTCCGGTTGCAGCTTCAGCGCGGCATCCAGACTCGCCAGGGCGGCGTCCAGGCGGTCCATGTCATTCAGCGCCCGCGCGCGGTTGACATGGGCGTCGGCATAGTCCGGGCGGCAGGCCAGTGCGCGCTCGAAGCTCTCCAGCGCCGCTTCCTTGCGCCGCTGGCGCATCAGCACGTTGCCGCGGTTGTTGTGGGCTTCGGCATGTCCCGGCTGCAGCCCGAGCACGGCGTCGAGGCTGGCCAGCGCTTCCGCCAGCAGTCCGAGCTTCTGCAGCGCCACGGCGCGGTTGTTCCAGGCTTGCACCAGGCCGGGATCGAGCGCGAGCGCGCTGTCGTAGCCGGCCAGCGCTTCCTCGTGACGGCCCAGCGCCAGCAGGGCGTTGCCGCGGTTGTAATGGGCGTCCGTGTATTCGGGGGCGATTGCGAGCGCCTGCGCGTAGGCGGCCAGCGCCGCCTCATGGCGGCCGGAGGCCTTCAGGACGTTGCCGAGCGCGTTCCATACCGCCACCGCGCCGCCGTCGATCTCGAGGGCGGCGTACTGGAATCGTTCCGCGGTGGCGTAGTCGCCGGTCTGGTGGGCGAGGATGCCGATGTGGTGCAGCACCGCGGCATAGCCCGGCCGCAGTTGCAGCGCCTGTTCGTACGCCGCCAGCGCCTCGCCCAGCGCGCCCTGGCGGTGCCACTCGAGCCCCTCGGCAAACAGCCGCTCGGCCCGGGGGGCGATCGAGCCGCTCATGGCTGGTTTCCCGCCAGGGCGTCGAGGTCGGCGCGCACGCGCGCCAGCACGGCGCCCCAGTCCTCGCCGTGCTGCTGGCGGTACAGGCGCGCACTCGGATACCACGGACTGTCGCTGCGCTCCACCAGCCAGCGCCAATCGGCCGCATACGGCAGCAGGATCCAGACCGGCCTGCCGAGCGCGCCGGCCAGGTGGGCGATGCTGGTGTCGACCGCCACCACCACATCCAGGGCGGCGCACAGGGCGGCGGTGTCGGTGAAGTCGTGCAGCCGTGCGCTGAGGTCGCGCACCGCGCTGTCCGCCAGCAGCGGCAGGTCGGCTTCGCGATGTTCCTTCTGCAGCGAGACGAACTCGCAGGCCGGCGTGAGCACCCGAGCGAATTCCTCGAAGGGGATGCTGCGGTTGTGGTCGTTCTTGTGGGCGGGATTGCCGCTCCACGCCAGGCCCACGCGCGGGCCGCGGGCGGGGCCCAGCAGCTCGTGCCAGTCACGTTCGCGTGCTGGGTCGCTGGACAGGTAGGCGTCCGGGGCCGGAATCGTGGCCAGCGTGGTCTTGAATGCCAGCGGCAGGCTCAGGATCGGGCAATGGAAATCGAAGGCCGGCAGCGCGTCGCCCTTGGCGATCACCTCGGCGGCGCCTGGCAGGGGCTGCATCAGCCTCACCAGCGGCCGCTGGACTTCGACGATGACGCGCGCGCCGCGCGCCGCCACCATCGGCACGTAGCGGCAGAACTGCAGCGTGTCGCCCAGTCCCTGCTCGGCATACAGCAGGATGGTCTTGCCCGCCAGGTCCTGCTGGCCGAGCCACAGCGGCTGGGAGAAGTCGCGGTTTTCGCGGAACACCGCCAGGTGCTCGGCTTTCCAGCGCCATTCGTAGCCGCTCAGGCCCTCGCCGAATTCGCCCATCCGCATGCACACCAGCGATTTGTTCCAGTGGGCGGCGACGAAGTCGGGCTTGAGCTCGATCGCCTTGTCGAATTCGCGCAGCGCCGCATCGAACTGGCCGATGCCCTCGTACAGGTTGCCGCGGTTGTTGTAGATCATCGGCTCGTTCGGGTTCAGCGCGATTGCGGCGTCATAACTGGCCAGCGCGCCTTCGATGTCGTCCATGTCCTGCAGCAGGTTGCCGAGATTGAGGTGGCCGCTGATTTCCTTCGGCGCGAGCGCGATCGCGCGGGTCAGGCTTGCGCGGGCGGCGTCGTGGCGGCGCAGCCTTTGCAGGGCGATGCCATGCCCGATCAGCGCGTTGTAGTGCGCCGGCGCGAGCGCGATCGCGCGCTCGTAGGCTTCCACGGCCTCTTCGAAGCGGTCCAGTTCGCGCAGCGTATTACCGCGCACGACCTGGGAATCGGCGTCATCGTCTTCCTTCAGGGCGATCGCCCTGTCGAAGCTGGCCAGCGCCGCCTGATACGCTTTCCGGCGATGCAGCAGCAGGCCGCGGTGGAGGTGGGCCAGGCGGTTGTCGGGATCGGCCGCGATCGCCGCCTGCAGGCATTCCAGCGCCTCGTCGTGGCGGTCGCATTCCATCAGTAGCCTTCCGCGCTCCAGCTGGGCCTCGGCATAGGCGGGCCTGAGCGTGGCCGCGCGTTCGTAGGCAGCCAGAGCGCCATCGTGGTCGCCGCGCGCGCGCAGCAGGTCGGCCTTGCGCTTGTGGGTTTCGGGCACGTCGGGGCCCAGCGCCAGCGAGCGCGCGTAGCTTGCCGTCGCCTGCTCGTAAAGACCCAGCGCGGCCTGGTTGGAAGCGAGGTTCGACCAGCCGTCGGCGTAATCGGGCTGGATTTCGATGGCGGCCTCGAAACTGCGCATCGCCTCGTCGCGGCGGTGCAGGTAGACCAGGATGTTGCCGCGGTTATTGTGGGCAGCGGCCAGGCCGGGCGCCAGGGCCAGGGCTTGGTCGACGCTCGCGAGCGCCGCGTCGTAGCGTTTCAGATCTTGCAACACGACCGCGCGGTTGTTCCAGGCCGAAACGTCGCCCGGCAGCAGCGCCAGCGTGCGCTCGTAACTTTGTAGTGCGTCCTCGAGCCGGTCGAGGCGCCGCAGCACGTTGCCGCGGTTGTAGTGGGCATCCGCATTCGCATCGTCCAGCCGCAGCGCTTCGTCGTAGCAGGCCAGCGCCGCCTCGTGCTGGCCGAGGGCCTGGTACACATTGCCCAGGTTGCCATAAGCGGTCGACACCCCGGCGTTGCGCTCGATGGCGGCGCCGATGAACTGCAGGGCGATGTCGTGCTTGCCCGTGTGATAGGCCGCGATGCCGATGTGGTGCAGGGCGTCGAAATGATCCGGCTCGCGTTGCAGTACCTGTTCATACAAGTGGACGGCCGTTCCCAGGTCGCCGCGGCGGTGCGCGTCCAGTCCCTGGGCGAAGAATTCGTCGGCTTGGCTCGGTGCTGCTTGGTCGATGGTGTGCATGCGCGGGATGTCCTGTTAAAGAAAACGCCGGCGCTGACGAAAACGGCAACAGCAGCGCGGGCGAGTTTTGACAGCCAGCATTGTAGCGAGAGGCAGCGAAGATGCATTGCCCGTCGTGATCGTGAAAGCGCCCTTATTTCAAGGGTTTGCATGATGGGGAGCGAAGCAGGGAAATCATGAAAAGTTGGTCATACCCAACTTTTTTTAAAAAAACCCTCAAGCTTTTTCGAAGCCTTCCGTTAAAGAAATCAACCCCGCTGAACAAGCGACGAACGAACAAACGAACTAACCAAGCCGTACTCTGATAACAGGAGAACTACCATGCCCGTCATTAACACCAACCTGGCCTCGCTGAACGCACAACGCAACCTCAGCACCTCCGCCAACGACCTGTCGACCTCGCTGCAGCGCCTGTCCTCGGGTCTGCGTGTGAACAGCGCCAAGGACGACGCGGCCGGCCTGTCGATCGCCACCAAGATGGATTCGCAGATCCGCGGCATGACCGTGGCAGCGCGTAACGCCAACGACGGCATCTCGCTGATCCAGACCGCTGACGGCGCACTGTCGAACATCTCCGACGCGCTGCAGCGTATCCGTGAACTGGCGGTGCAGGGTTCGAACGGCACCAACGGCACGGCCGAATGGAGCAACATCAACACCGAAATCCAGTCGCTGAACACTGAAATCGGCCGTATCTCGACCGACACCAAGTTCAACGGTGCGGCAGTGCTGAGCGGCACCGCCACCACCAAGGACATCCAGGTCGGCGCCGATACCGGCCAGAAGATCACGATCAGCTTCGGCTCCGATACCAATTATGCCGGCATGACGATCAATGGCATCAGCGACGTCGCTTCCGCGACGGCCGCCCTGGCCCAGGTCGACAGCGCCCTGAGCGCACTGAACACCGAGCGCGCTTCGCTGGGTACCGCGCAGAACCGCATGGGCTACGCGATCAACAACCTGAACAGCTCGATCGAGAACCAGTCGGCCGCCAAGAGCCGCATCATGGATACCGACTTCGCTGCTGAAACCGCCAAGCTGACCCGCGCCCAGATCCTGCAACAGGCTGGTACCGCGATGCTGGCCCAGGCGAACCAGGTACCGAACGGCGTGATGAGCCTGCTGCGCTGATCGAACGTTATAATTCGGATAGCAAAGCTGAGCGGGGTGTTGCGGAAACACCTCGCCCAGCGTCGTTTTGGAAAGGAGTGTCGTGATGCTGAATCCCTTATCTGGTAGCGTACAGGCTGCGCCCGGGAACGCAGCGGCGCCGGCGTCCAATTCGCCATCCAAGGGCGCGCCGGCACCGGGCGTCAACGCCGTCAGCCAGGGACCGTCGCCGGCGCGCGATGCGGTAGAAAACGCGGTCGGCAAGCTGAACGAGAATCCGCAGTTCACCGCCCAGGGCTTGCGTTTCTCGATCGACGAGGAAAGCGGCAAGACGGTGGTCAAGATCGTCGACACCTCGACCCAGGAAGTACTGCGCCAGTTCCCGAGCGCGGAGGCGCTGGCGCTGGCGCACTCGATCGACAAGATGCAGGGCCTGCTGTTGCGGGAGAAAGCATAACGGGCGCCTGGCGCCCTTTTTCTTTGATAAGGACACACGATGGCAATCGTTTCGACCGGTATCGGATCGGGCCTCAACATCGAATCGCTGGTCACCCAGCTGATGCAGGCCGAGAGCACGCCGCTGACCCAGCTCCAGGCCAAGGAAAGCAGCTACAAGTCGAAGCTGTCGGCCTTCGGTACGCTGAAAAGCGCGATTTCCTCGTTCCAGACGGCCGTCAAGTCGGTCACCGGCACCTCGCTGGCAGCGCTGACTGCCGCTTCCAGCGACGAAACCATCATGAAGGCCAGTACGCCCGCAGGCGGCGGCGCCACGGCCGGCAGCTATGCGATCGAAGTCAGCAAGCTGGCCACCAATGACAAGCTGAGTTCGGCCGGCATCGATCCCACCAAGATCTTCAGCCCGGCGAACAGCTCGATGACGATTACCGTCGGCAGCGGCAAACCCGTCAACATTCCCCTCGACGATTTCTCCCTGTCCGGCCTGGCCAGCGCGATCAATGGCGCCGATGCCGGCGTGACCGCCACCGTCATCAACGACGGCACCATGAACCACCTGGTGGTCGCGGCCAAGGACACCGGTTCGGCCAACACCGTGAAGATCGCGGCTACCGGCGACGTGGCCCAGTTCGACAATACCGATCCGAAGACGACCACGATGAGCTGGCAGCAGAAGGCCGGCGATGCCGAATTCACGGTCGACGGCATGAAAGTGGTCAAGCCTTCGAATACGGTGACCGACGCGATCAAGGGCGTGACCCTGAACCTGGCCAAGACCAATGTCGGCGCCGCGGTCAATGTGACGATCGCCAAGGACTCGGACACGATCAAGAAGAATGTCCAGGGTCTGATCGACGCCTACAACAAGATCGCGAGCACGGTCAACAACCTGACCTCGTACAACACTTCGACCAAGACCGGCGCCGTGCTCAACGGCGACTCGTCGGCGCGCGGCATCCTGACCCAGCTGCGCAGCGAACTGGGCAAGGCGACCTCGGATGCGGGCGACCTGAAGAACCTGTCCGACATCGGCATCGTGTTCCAGCGCGACGGCACGCTGATGCTGGAGAAACCGGACAAGCTGCAGAAGGCGATCGACACCAACTTCGACAACCTGAGCAAGCTGTTCTCGTCGACCAGCGGCGTTGGCACACGCCTGACCGCCCTGACGACCGACATGCTGGGCTCGAAAGGGGTGATCCAGACCCGCACCGACGGCATCAATGACACGCTCAAGCGCATGAGCGACCAGGAAAGCACGATCCAGGACCGCCTGACGCAGACCGAAGCACGCTACCGCAAGCAGTTCAACGCGCTCGACACCTCGATGGCCAATATGAAGAGCACCAGCAATTACCTGGCCACGCAGCTGGCCTCGCTGTCTTCCTCGTACTAACTATCCGCGATCACCACGCGGTTCTTGCCGCTGGTCTTGGCCTTGTACATCGCGTTGTCGGCGCGCGCCATCAGCGCGGCCTGGTCCTCGTTCTGGTGGCGCAGGGCCACGCCGCAGGAGAAGGTGATCAGCATCTTCTCGTTCTCGTGCAGGAAGAAGTGCCTGGTCAGCTCGCGCTGCACCCGCACCATCGCCGCGCTGGCGGCTTCCACATCCGTCTCCGGCAGCAGGATCAGGAACTCCTCGCCGCCGAAGCGGGCGATCACGTCCATCGAGCGCAAGGTGTCCTTGACCACTTTCACCAGGTGGCGCAGGGCCCTGTCGCCGGCCAGGTGGCCGTAGGTATCGTTGAGTTTCTTGAAATTGTCGAGGTCGAGCAGGGCGACGCACAGCGGCGTGCCGCGGCGGTCGGCGCGTGCGCTTTCGCGCTCGAACACATCGTCCAGGCCGCGACGGTTCAGGCTGCCGGTCAGCTGGTCTTCGCGCACCAGTTCGCTCATGTGCTGCAGCTTCGCTTCCAGGTCCTTGATGCGCGCTTCCGCTTCCTGTACCTCCTGGTGGGCGGCCAGCATGCGGTCGCGCGAGGCCAGCGCCTCGGCCTGCACCGAGCGGGTCTCGCGCAGCACTTCTTCCAGCACCAGGTTGAGTTCCTCGATGTTGGCGGCGGCGCGGATGCGTTCCGAGAAGCCACCGATCTTTTCCTGGTAACTGCCGGTCGAGGCCGCCACCGAGCCGAGCCGGTCGATGAAGGTCATCATCATGTTCTTCATGGTCGCCTTGACGTCGGCGATGCCGGTCTTCAGCTGGCCCTGCTTGTAGATGACGTCCTTCAGGCTGCGCGTCGCGTCTTCCAGCGCGCGCGTGTCGAGCGGACCGGCAATCAAGTCCTGGACCGCGGCGATCTGGCCGCGCATCCAGCTGTCGTCGTCCAGCAATCCGCTGACGTTTTCCAGCAGCAGCTTGAACAGGCGCAACAGCAGCTCCTGCTGTTCGCCGCTGTCGCCGCTCTTCAGTTCGATCTGGTAGCAGAGTTCCTTCAGGCGCGCGCCGATTTCGTGCAGGGCCGCCTCGTCATGCGCGGTCCTGACGGCGGCGCCCAGCGATTCGGCCTCGCCGGCCAGCGGCGACGCCGCCGGCAGCAGGGCGGCCACGGCGAAGGTCAGGGTGCGGCTGAGCAGGTCGCGCATCAGCTTCGCCTCAAGGTCTTCGACGCCCAGCGCCATCACCGGATGGGTGTGGCGGCGCAGGTGCTTCTCGGCCAGCTGCGACAGGGTGCGCGCATAGCCGTCCCAGTCGCGCTGCTTGACCGCGCGGTTCAGGCGGGTGCCGAACTCGGCCAGCTCGCCGGGCGTGTCGGCGAGACGGTAGGCGAAGCCGGACAGCACGTTTTCCGCGCCCGGGTCCGGCTCGGGCGCGGCGGCGGCGGGCGGCGGGGGAACGGCCAGGCCGGCGATCTCGTCATAGATCTCGCGGTAGGCGTCGGGCGTGGGCGCAATGCGCCGCGCCGCCAGGCGGCGAAAGGCTTCCCGGGCGATCTCGGCCGGGTTCTGGGAAGAGCTGGACATGTAGGACGTTGCTACTTGGAATAGTTATTATCGCCATCGTAGTCCTGTTTCCTGATTTCGATCGCTCGAAAAAACGCTGGAATACCGCTCAGTTATGCGGAATGTATTGACGGCGCGACAATTCCTGTATTTTTAGTCAATCAACTGGTTGCGGATGGCGTAATGGGTCAGCTCCGCGCTGGTCTTGAGCTTCATTTTCGACAACAGGCGCGAGCGGTATTCGCTGACCGTCTTGACCGACAGCGACAATTCCCTGGCGATCTCGCTGACCGTCTTGCCGGAGGCGATCATCGTGAGCGTCTGGTATTCGCGGTCCGACAGGGTGTCGTGGACCGGTTTCTCGTGGTCTTCGCCGAGCTGGGCCGCGAGCACCTGGGCCAGCTGCGCGCTCACGTAGCGCTGGCCGGCGGCCACCTGGCGGATCGCATTGACCAGCTCGCGCGGCGCACTCTGCTTGGTCAGGTAGCCCGAGGCGCCCGCCTTCAGCGAGCGGATCGCGTACTGGTCTTCCCTGTGCATCGACAGCATCAGGACGGCCAGCTCCGGCTTGTCGTCCTTGATCTGCTTGAGCACCTCGATGCCGTTGCGGTCGGGCAGGGAGATGTCGAGCAGCAGCACGTTGCAGCGCGATTTGCGGAACAGCTTGACGGCGTCCAGGCCGGTCTCGGCTTCGCCGACGACGGAGATGTCGCGTTCCTCGGCGAGGATCTGTTTCAGGCCGGCACGCACGATGGCGTGGTCGTCGGCGATAAAAACGCGGATGCTGGCTTTTTCTGTCATGCTCGGGTTAGTTCGGATTGCAGCCTGATCTTGACGACCACCATCGTGCCGCCGCCGGGTGCGGGCGACAGGTTCAGGGTGCCGCCCAGCGCACGGGCCCGTTCGCTCATGCCGCGCAGCCCGAAGGAGTGCGGCTTGAGGCGGTCGGCCGGGGTGATGCCGCGGCCATTATCGCAGATGGAGAGGGTCAGGTGCTGGCGCTGGCGGCGCAGGCTCAGCGTGACCCGGGTGGCGTGGGCATGCTTGGCGATATTCGTCAGCGCTTCCTGGAAGATGCGGAACAGGGCGCTGGCGCGGTCCGGGTCGAGTTCTCCCTCGATGTCCTCGCCGTCGGTGCGCATGATGCAGGCGATGCCGGTCTGCTTCTCGAACTCGCGCGCCTGCCATTCCAGCGCGGCGACGATGCCCAGGTCCAGCGTCGACGGCCGCAGGTCGAGCGAGATCCGGTGCACGGCCTCGATGGTGCGGTCGACCAGGCTGTCCAGGTAGTCGGCTTTTTCCTGTAGCACCTTTTCCTGCGGCAGGCGCGCCGCCAGCATGGCCAGCGCCATCTTGATCGCCGTGAGGTTGCCGCCGAGATCGTCGTGGATCTCGCGCGCGATGCGGGTGCGCTCCTGTTCCTTGACCTGCTCGATGTGCTCGGTCAGCTCGGCCAGGCGGGCGCGCGAACGGCGCGTCTCTTCCTGCTCCAGCTTGCTGGCCGTGATGTTGGTCATGATGCCGTCCCACTGCATGCCGCCGCCGTCGAGCGGGGACGGGGTGGCGCGCAGGTTGATCCACTTGACGTCGTTCCAGGTATCCTCGATGCGGATCCTGCCTTCCCAGTTCCAGGCGTTACCGTTCGCCTGCGAGGCCAGCATCGCGTCCTGGTAGCTCTTGCGGTCCTGGGGCAGGATCAGTTCCGTAAAGCGCCCGGGATCCTGCTGCAGTTCGCTCACCGACAATCCGAGCAGGGCGCCGCAGCCTTCGCTGAGATAGGGGAAGGCGGTGCTGCCGTCCGGGTGCAGCACGAACTGGTAGACCAGGCCCGGCGTATGGTCGATCACGGCGTTGAACCGGGCCCGGTATTGCTGCAGGGCGGCGCTGGCGGCGTGGGCGAGCGACTGGTCGTCGCCGGTTGCCAGGAACAGCGAGCGGCCGTCGCGCACGATGCGCAGGAAGCACAGCTTGATCGGATAGCGGCTGCCGTCGGCGCGCAGGAAACGGGTGGCCAGGCTGACCTGGGCGCCGACTTCCGGACCCAGCGAGGCCAGCAGTCCTTCGAACTCGTCCCGGTCCAGCGCGGGCGCGAGGTCGAGCGGCGTCATCGTGTTCAGTCGCGCCAGGTCGTGGCCGAGGTTCTGGCGCGCCGCCTGGTTGACGTCGACCAGCAGCAGGGTGTCGGCATCGATCAGGTAGATCTCGGTGGTGGCGGCCTGCATCGCCGGGGCCAGTTTCGTCTCGTTATTCATCTTCTTGTTTTCGTCTTGTTGTTCGATCAGCGGCGCCGTGCGCGCCATTGGACGACGAAGCGCCGCAGCACCCGCGAGGCGCGGCTCGCGTGGCGGCTGCCGAAGCGGGCGCCGCCCCGGTTGCGCCAGCGGCGCAGCGCGCGCCGCATGAGCCGCAGCAGYCGTCCGGCCTGCACGAAGGCGCGGCTGGCGCGCAGCCGGCCGACCCAGTGGTTTTTCAGCGTCATGAACCAGCCGTGGCAGCGCGCGAACCAGCCGACCGCGAGCAGGGTCGGCAGGGTCAGCGCGTACAGCCGCGCCACCACCGCCGCGCCGCCCAGCTTGGCGAGCACGATGGTGGCGATGCCGGACACCGCATGGCCGTGCGCGATCGCCACCACGGCAAGCAGCTTGACCGGCAGCAGCAGCAGGCCGGGCAGCACGAACAGGCACAGCGCGCCCCAGGGCGGCAGCAGGCGCACGCGCGCTTCGAGCGCCGCCAGCAGCGGCCAGCGCGCCAGGCCGGCGGCCAGCCGCGCGCCGGCGTCCCAGCACCATTCCTCGAACAGCAGGAGGAGGGCGGCCAGGTACACCAGCGGTGCGAACAGCCGGGTACGCGCATTCGTCGTGGCTCGTATCATGTCCGAATGATACGGTAAATGGCGGTGCCCGCCGTCATGGCCGTGCCGCGCGCACATCGCATTCGTGCGCTTGCGGCTACAATAAGACGCATGAACAAGGCATTTGTAAAAGAGTCCGACAACGACGACGATGACGAAGCCCTGGCGCTGGCCCAGCAGATCCCGGCCGGCTCCAAGAACTACATCACCCCGGCCGGGCACAAGGCCATCAAGGACGAGCTGCTGCAGCTGATCGACGTCGACCGGCCGGAAGTCGTGCGCGTGGTGCACTGGGCCGCCTCGAACGGCGACCGTTCCGAGAACGGCGACTACATCTACGGCAAGCGGCGCCTGCGCGAGATCGACCGCCGCATCCGCTTCCTCACCAAGCGCCTCGACTCGGCCTTCGTGGTCGACCCCTCGGTCCACCACGGCAACGACCAGGTCTTCTTCGGCGCCACCGTCTGCTATCTGAACAAGGCGGGCGAGGAGCACACCGTCACCATCGTCGGCATCGACGAGCTCGATCCGCTGAAGGGCCGGATCAGCTGGGTCTCGCCGGTGGCGCGCGCGCTCACCAAGGCGCGCGAGGGCGAGGTCGTGACCCTGCAGACGCCGCAAGGCACGGACGAGCTGGAAATCCTCAGCGTCGACTATCCCGAACCCATCACGGACTGATTCATGAAACACCCCTCCGGGTCGGCGCCCGGGCCGGATCCCCTTGCCGCGCTGCGCTCGGCCACCGCGAGCCGCCACCAGGCGCTCGACAGCGGGCTGCCGATCGGCGCCGACGATGCCTCCCTCGGCGACTACGCTTCCCATCTGGCCATGCTGCGCGCCTGGCTGGCGCCGCTGCAGGCCTGGCTGACGGGCTTCGCGGATGGACCGCAATGCGGGCCGCAATTCGACCAGGCCCACCGGCTGGCGCTGATCGAGCAGGACCTGGCCGAGCGCGGCATGCCGGCCGCGCCACTGCCGGCCGCGCCACTGCCGGCGCCGGCAGGGTTGGCGTGGCCGGCCGCCGCCAGCCCCGCCTGGCGCTGGGGCGTGTGCTACGTGATCGAAGGCTCGCAGCTGGGCGGCGCCGTCCTCTACCAGCGCCTGCACCGGCGCCTGGCCCCGCATCCGCTGCGCTACCTGAAGGGAAGCGAGGCAGGGCCCGGCCCGCGCTGGCGCAGCTTCATGCAGGCGCTGCGCGAGCAGGTGCGCAGTCCGGAAGAGATCCTGGAGGCCTGCGCCGGGGCTTGCGCGGCGTTCGACAGCATTCTCGTGCTGGATGGCCGCCGCGATTCCTGATCCGCGAATGGTTTCGCAATTGATTTCTTATTCGTATTATTTCTTGAGTCAAATAATTCAATTAAGAATCTAGTAAATACCTCCTGGGGTCTTGAGTCCGGTTAAAAGCCTCATAAGCCAATAAATCATCATCATTTCCGTGGTCCAAACAGGGGAAATGATGAGACAGTTTTACGAATACCATCCAGTCATCGGCTATCGCTACATTCCCGGTCTGCGGGTTCGTATCCCGCACGAAGGCGGCGGTTACCTGATGCAGGTCAACGGACTAGGCTTCCGCGCCGATAAAGAGTTTGTGCAGGAACGCAGGCCAGGACATCGGCGCGTGCTCGTTTTCGGCGATTCCTTCACGGCCGGCGATGCCGTGCCGAACCGCCTGCGCTATACGGAATTGCTGGAAACATATTTATCCGCCAGCGAGGCCGGCCCGGTCGACGTATTCAATTTCGGCCTGTCTTCCACGGGTACCGACCAGCAATATCTGATCTGGCGTGAATTCGCCCGGGAAATCGAACACGACCTCGTCGTGATTGCGGTATTCGTCGAAAACATCCGGCGGGTCAATGCCCGTTTCCGGCCCCACCACGACGAGCACGGCCGCGAGCGCATTTACGCCAAACCCTATTTCCAGCTCGAAGACGGCGAGCTGCGGCTTTGCCAGGTGCCGCCGCGCCGCGAACCCTATGAGGAAGCCGAACTGAGCCCCGAGCAGGCCGCCGCGGTCGACCAGGGCGGACGCTTCATGGCGCTGCGCAAGATGGTCACGGCTCTCGGCGTGCGCGACGTGGTGCAGAAGATTACCCAGTACCAGCCCCTGCCGCATTACGATTCGCCGTCGAGCCCGGCCTGGCTGCTGATGCGGGCCATCCTCGCGCAGTGGATCGGTGCACTCGGCAAGCCGGTGCTGCTGCTGCCGATTCCCCTCCCGCAGCACCTCGACCAGACCTGCGACGCAGCGCCTTACCAAGCCCGCTTCGCCGAACTGGCGGCCGAGCTGGGCTGTGCGCTACACGATCCCCTGCCCGGGCTGCTGCGCATTCCCCCGGACGAAAGGCGCCGCCTGCGCTGGGAAAAGGACATCCACTTCACGCCGGCCGGACACGAAGCGCTGGCGCGCTCGCTCGAACCCGTCCTGGCCGGCATGCTGGCGCAGGGGCCGAGCCCTTTGCCGGCAGCCGGGCCGCGGGAGTTCGCATGAACAGGACCATCCTGGGCATTGCCGGCTATTACCACGACGCGGCGGCGGCGCTGGTGCGCGACGGCGAGATCGTCGCGGCCGCGCAGGAAGAGCGCTTCACGCGCCGGAAGCACGACCCTTCGTTTCCCGTCAATGCCATCAACTACTGCCTCGAGGAAGGCTTCGTCGATGCCGCCGATCTCGATGCGATCGTGTTCTACGACAATCCGCTGCTGAGCTTCGACCGTGTGGTGCAGAACGCCCGCGCGGGCGGGCCGGACGGACGCAGGCTGTTCGCCCAGGCCGCCGGCAACCTGCTGGGCGACAAGATCTGGGTCAACGAGCACGTGCAGCGCACGCTCGGCACGCTCGGACGGGAGGGGCGGGTGCTGTTCACCGAACATCACATGGCGCATGCCGCCAGTGCCTTCTATCCTTCGCCCTTCGACAGCGCCGCGGTGCTGACCATCGACGGCGTCGGCGAATGGGCCACCACCAGCCTCGGCCTGGGACATGGGCGCAGGCTCGAACTGTTCGCCGAGATCGACTACCCGCACTCGCTGGGCCTGCTGTACAGCGCCTTCACCAGCTTCTGCGGCTTCAAGGTCAATTCCGGCGAATACAAGCTGATGGGCCTGGCGCCCTACGGCCGTCCGAAGTACGCCGACCGCATCCGCGACCACCTGATCGACATCCGCCCGGACGGTTCCTACCGGCTCGACATGGGCTGGTTCGGCTATATCGACGGCATGGCGATGGCCGGGCCGCGCTTCGCCGAGCTGTTCGACGGTCCGGCGCGCGCGCCCGAGTCGCAGATCACGCGGCGCGAGATGGACCTGGCGGCCAGCATCCAGCAGGTGACCGAGGACATCGTCCTCAGGACCGCGCGCCACCTGCGCCGCCTCACCGGCGAAAAGCAGCTGGTGCTGGCCGGCGGCGTGGCGCTCAACTGCGTCGCCAACGGCAAGCTGGCGAAGGCCGGGCTGTTCGACCGCATCTGGATCCAGCCGGCGGCGGGCGATGCCGGCGGCGCCCTCGGCGCGGCGCTGATGGCGCACCACGGCTACTTCGAGGCGCCGCGCGCGCGTCCGGCCGGGGCCGGCGACGCCCAGCGCGGCAGCTACCTGGGGCCGCGCTATTCGAGCGCGGAGGTCCTCGCCTTCCTCGACCGCAAGGGCTACCGCTGTCACCGCATCGCGGACCGCGACGAAAGGCTGGGGCTGGTGGCCCAGGCGCTGGCCGCCGGCAAGATCGTCGGCTGGCTGTCGGGGCGGATGGAATTCGGCCCGCGCTCGCTGGGCGCACGCTCGATCCTGGGCGATCCGCGCAACCCGCGCACCCAGGCCACGATGAACCTGAAGATCAAGTACCGCGAGTCGTTCCGCCCGTTCGCGCCGGCCGTCCTGCGAGAAAAGTGCGCCGATTATTTCGACTACGACGGCGACAGCCCCTACATGCTGATGGTGGCGCCGGTGCGCGAGGACCGGCGCAGGCCGATGGATACCTCCGCCTTCGAGGGTGGCGACGACGACATGATGGCGCTGATCAACCAGCCGCGCAGCGACGTGCCGGCCATCACCCACGTCGACTATTCGGCGCGGATCCAGACCGTCGACCGGGACAGCCATCCGGAATTCCGCGCCCTGATCGAAGCCTTCGAGCGCCTGACCGGCTGCCCGCTGCTGGTGAACACCTCGTTCAATGTGCGCGGCGAACCGATCGTGTGCAGTCCGCAGGATGCATACCGCTGCTTCATGCGTACCGAAATGGACCTGCTGGTGCTGGAAGACGTGCTGCTGTGGCGTTCGGAACAGGCGCCTCTGCCCGACGACGAAGACTGGAGAAAGACCTATGAGCTCGATTGACGATGCGGCACTCGGCGCGGCCACGGCAGCCCTGTTCGACGCCCTGACCGCGGGCGCCGCGCCGCCGGCCGGCGGGCAGGCGCCATTCCCGATGGGGCCGGATCCGCAACTGCCCAGCTATTACCTCCAGCGCGGCCGGCCGGCGATGGCGCGTGAGGATTTCCTGTCCGCGTCCTGTCTCGATGCCGGCGAGTTCGGGCAGCGCCTGGCGGCCTGCTGGCTGGCGGCGGGCCGGCCGGCTCTGGCGGCGCAGGCGCCGCTGGCGGCCGAGACGGCGGCGGCGCTGCACGCCCTCTACGTGCAGGCGCGGCCCCAGGCCGAGCTGTCGCCCTATATCTACCAGATGTTCTAGCGGGCATGGTGGCCGAACATGAAGAACGCCGATGCGGAAGTCGCCGCGGTGGCGACCGGTCTCGCATGCCCGCCTGGCTTCGTCGTGGTGCCGGAGACCGTCCTCCCATGCGGCATCACGGTGCCGGCCTTCGCCGTCGCGCGCTGGCTGGCGGCGCGCGGGCCCGGCGGGCAGGTGCTGCTGCACGAGGATGCGCCGCCGTGGGTGAATGTCAGTTATCACGCGGCGCGCCGCGCCTGTGCGCAGGCGAAGCTTGGCCTGCTGACCGAACTGCAGGCCCTGGCCATCGCGCATGACCTGGCGCGCCAGGGCGCGAACTGGAGCGGCGGCGAGGCCGGGGCAGGCGAGTTGTACCGCGGCCTGCACCTGGCCGGCTTCGGCTGCGCCCAGCCGCCTTGCGTGCGCTCCCCCGATGCGCGCGAGCGGCGCTGGCACGTCCTGTCGACGGGCGAGCGCATCCACGATGCCGCGGGCAATGCCTTCAGCTGGGTGTTCGACGACGTGCAGGGCAACCTGGATGGCATCGTGGCGCGCGGTTTCGCCGAAGCCTCGCCCACCGTGTCGGGGGCGCCCGGGAGGCGCTGGGAGCGCGGGCTGGGCTGGTGGCCGAAGGCGGGACGCTGCTGGTGGGGGCGGGCGCTGGCGCGGGGCGGCGCCTGGTCGTCGCAGGAAGGGGCAGGGCTCTTCACGGTCGTCGACGAGAACCCGGGAGCGCAGCGGCCCTACATCGGGTTCCGCTGCACTTTTCACCTGTAGTATTTTCCTGATAAGCCGCACTATACTCGGGGCATGCACCTGTACCGCGAATACCCGCCCCATCCGCTTCTCGCAGGCCACGTCGCCTGCCTGTGGACCAGCCACGCGGCGCCGGGCGGCGCGCCGCTGCGCCATCGCGTGCTGCCGGACAATTGCATCGACATCCTGTGGCAGGACGGCGCGCCGCTCGGCTTCGTCGCCGGAATGATGTCGGGTCCGCACCGGGTCGAGGTGACGCAGCCGGTGCTGACGGTGGCGGTGCGCTTCCTGCCGGGCGCCGCGCGCGCCTTTTTCGACTTGCCGCTGCACGCCCTGCAGGACGGGCATCCGGCCTTGTCCGAGCTGTGGCCGCGCCATGAGGCGGAAGCGCTGGCGGAAGCCTTGTGGGATCGCGTATCAAGCGCTGAACAGCGCCTGGCGGTCATCGAGCGTGCGCTGCTCGCGCGCCTGGGCGCTGCCCGGCATCGTGAGGGCCGCCTGGTACGCACGGCCGTCGGGCAGATCGAGCGTGCCGGCGGCGCCGTGCGCATCGAGGAGCTGGCGGGCCGGCTGGGTGTCTCGCGCCAGCACCTTGCGCTGCAGTTCCGCGAACGGGTCGGCCTGAACGCCAAGACCTTCGCCATGGTGTGCCGCTTCCGGCGCGCCGGCGCCGTCCTGCGCGCCGAAGCAGGCAACTGCGCGGGCGGCAGCGCGGGCGCCATCGACTGGGCTGGGCTGGCGGTGGAGTGCGGCTACTACGACCAGTCGCACCTGATCCACGAGTTCCGGCAGTTTGCCGGGGAGACGCCGCAGGACTTCGCGCGGCCGCTGGCGGGCCGGGCCGGCTAGAATGCCGGCATGCCCAAGAAAATCCCCACTTTTCCCGGCCCGCGCACGGCGCGCGGCCAAGTCCTCGCGGTCCTGCTGTCCAATGCCGACCAGGCCGGCGCCGAGCCCTTGCGCGGCCGCGTGACGCTTGCCGCCATCGTCCGTTCCCTGAAACGCAAATACCACTGGCCGATCGAGACCACGAGTTTTCCATCGAATGCGGCGGACGGCCGCGCCACCTGGGCCACGGTATACAGCCTGCCGGCCGAGGTCATCGACAAGGCGCTGGATGCGCGTGGACGGGATTGGTTGCGCAGCAGCCTCGGAATGTGAAAATCTCTCCAAAAATCACAATATTTACCTGGATTAACAAGTTTTTCCGTTGAGAAACGGTATAGTGAAGTCGGTAACCTTCACTTCGTATCGGTGCTTAACATGCTCAAGAAACTTACGATCCGTACCCGTCTCATCGCGACCATGGTCCTGCTCGGACTGATCATCCTGGCATTCGGCCTGCTGGGCGTATTCGGCATGCGTTCCCTCGAGGCCTCGCTGGAAGACGTGTATTCGAACCAGCTGGTGTCGAGCATCTCGGTCAACGATTCGAAGAATTTCCTGTCCCGCGCCCGTTTCGCCATCGACCGCGCCGCCCTGCATCCCGAAGATCCGGAAGTCGGCAAGACGCTGGAGCGCGTCGCGTCTTTCCTGGCCGAGTCCGGCAAGTCCTGGTCCGCCTACATGGCCCTGCCGCAGGATGCGGAGGAAAACGCCCTGGCGCGCGACGTCGCCGCCAAGCGCGACGTCTACGTCAGGGACGGCTTGCTGGCGCTGGCGGACGCGGTGAAAAAGCGGGATGCCGCGGCGATCGATGCCCTGAACAACCGGCTCCTCGACCTCTACAACGATTTCAATGACGCTGCCGGCAAGCTGGACCAGTACCAGATCAGGGAAGCGAAGAGCCATTACGAAAGCGGGGTGCAACTGGCCGACAAGGTCATGTATGCGTCGATTGCCGGCATCGTGATCGGCGCCCTGCTGATCGCGGTCTCGTCGGTGTCGCTGGTGCGCGCCATCATGGGCCCGCTGGACCAGGCGCTACGGCACTTCCATGCGATGGCCGAAGGCGACCTGGCCACCAGCGTGAGCATCGAGCGCGAGGACGAGATGGGCAAGCTGCTGGCGGGCCTCGCGAAGATGCAGGACCAGCTGGCCCGCACCGTGCGCAGCGTGCGCGACAGCAGCAGCTTCATCGCCGGCGCCAGCAGCGAGATCGCCTCCGGCAACCTGCACCTGTCGGGACGCACCGAGGAGCAGGCCAGCAGCCTCGAGGAGACGGCGTCCTCGCTGGAAGAACTGACGTCGACGGTGCGCCATAATGCCGACAACGCGCGCCAGGCAAACCAGCTGGTGGCGTCGGCCTCCGAAGTGGCGCTGCGCGGCGGCCAGCTGGTGGCACAGGTGGTGGACACCATGGGCACCATCAGCGATTCGTCCAGGCGCATCGTCGACATCATCGGCGTGATCGACGGGATCGCCTTCCAGACGAATATCCTGGCGCTGAACGCGGCCGTCGAGGCGGCGCGCGCCGGCGAGCAGGGCCGCGGCTTCGCGGTCGTCGCCGGCGAAGTGCGCAACCTGGCCCAGCGCTCGGCCGCCGCCGCCAGGGAGATCAAGGAACTGATCACGGCCTCGGTGGCGAATGTCGATTCCGGCACCGAACTGGTCGACAAGGCCGGCGCCACCATGAACGAGGTGGTGGCGAGCGTGGCGCGCGTGACCAGCATCATGTCGGAGATCATGAGCGCCAGCCAGGAGCAGAGCGAGGGCATCGAGCAGATCAACCGCGCCGTGCTGCAGATGGACCAGGTGACGCAGCAGAATGCCGCCCTGGTCGAGGAAGCGGCCGCGGCCTCGTCCTCGCTGCAGGACCAGGCCAGGTCGCTGATGGAGGCGGTGGCGGTGTTCCAGCTCGAGCACCATCAGGCACCGCGGCGCGGCGCCATGCTGTTGGCCGCCTAGCGGGTGCCTGGCCTGCGGGCGATAGCTGGGCTTTGCAGAAACTGCTGTAGGATTGCAGGACCGGCGCAACCGGCCTCTACTCAACGTGCCGTCAACCACATTGGAACACACGTGTCCTTCCGCACCCATCCGGAACTGATCGAGCTTGCCAGCCGCGCCCCAAGCCGGAGCCAGTCGCGCTTCGTCCTCCTGACCCTGCTCGCCGGCGCCGCCGCCTACGTCGCCGTACTCGGCGTTGCCGATGCGCCGGTCAGCCCGGCCCTGGGGATCGTCGAGATCCAGGGCGCCGGGCTGGCCATCACCGGCCTGCTCACCGGCCTGATGCTGATCGGCCAGTTGCAGCTGCGCCGCTCGCCGGCCCTGGCCATCCTCGCCTTCGGCTACCTGTTCTCCTCGGTGGCCGCCTGCGCCTACACGCTGCTGTTCCCCGAGTTCATCAGCCTGTTCCAGTCGATCAGCAGCCGGCAGGCGAACGACTGGCTCTACCTCGCATGGCATGGGATATTCTCGGCCTGCGTGCTCGGCTACGCTTTCGCGAACGGCGAACCGTCACGCCGCCAGGTCGTCCTGTTGTCATGCACCCTGCTCATCGTCGTCA
This sequence comes from Massilia sp. 01N417, assembly GCF_056399645.1. Classification (NCBI taxonomy): domain Bacteria; kingdom Pseudomonadati; phylum Pseudomonadota; class Betaproteobacteria; order Burkholderiales; family Oxalobacteraceae; genus Massilia; species Massilia sp. 01N417. The sequence goes on from NZ_JBFTRS010000006.1 coordinate 63,248, forward strand.
TCGGATTCGCCATCGGGCCGGACCCGTTCGTCGCTTCCCTTGCCGCGAACCGCGGTGCCGGCGGGGCCTATTTTGCCGGCATCGGAATCGTGCTGGCGTTGTCGATACTGGGCCTCGGCGCGGTGCTGCAAAAGCGGCCGCGCACCCTGCTCGACCTGTGGCTGAGCGTGGTCATGCTGACCTGGGTGTGCGATATCGCGCTGGCGGCCTCCTTCGACAACCAGTCCTTCGATCTCGGCCTCTATGTCGGCAGGCTGGGCAGCCTGCTGGGCTCCCTGTTCCTGCTCGGCGTACTCGGCGCCGAAAACCTCAGCATCCACGCGCGCCTGCGAGCGGCCTTCGACGACATGATCGAAGCGCGGGCGCGCGAAAAATCCAACGAATTGCTGGCGGCCGTCCTGCACCAGCTGCCCGAGGGGGTGTTCGTCTTCGATGGCGATGAGCGCCAGGCCGTCGTCAACGCACGCGGCAAGGCGCTGATCGACGGCGGCCAGTCCGGGATCATGGACATGGTCGTGGCGCAGGCCGACCGCGCGGCCGGACAGGGCGCCTTCGAAGACGAGATCGTGGAACGCGTGGCCGCGGGAGACCGCCGGGTCTTCTCGGTCAGCGGTGCGCCCATCCACACCAGCGACGGAAGCCTGGCCGCGAGGGTGGTGGTCGTGAACGACGTGACCGAGCGGATCGAGGCCGAACGGGCGCAGTGGGAATATCTCGAGCGCCTGCACGCCCTGTTGGAAAACACGCCGCTGGCCGCCATCGAATGGGGCGGCGACCGTATCGTGCGCCGCTGGAGCAAGCGCGCCGAGGAGCTGTTCGGCTGGCCGGCGCCCGAGGTGATCGGCAAACCGATCGATGCCCTCCAGCTCATCCATCCGGGCGACCTCCACATCGTCGACGGCATCATGGCTGCGCTTGTCACCGACGAGGCCGCCTACATCAAGAGTGAAAACCGGAATATCCGGCGCGACGGCACGATCGTGCAATGCGAATGGCATAATTCGGCGCTGCGCGACGAGCAGGGCAGGATCGATGCGATCTTCTCTCTCGCGCTCGATATCACGGAACGCAAGCAGGCGATGGCGCAGTTGACCGAGGCGGATGCGCGCAAGGACGTCTTCATCGCCACGCTCGCCCATGAATTGCGCAACCCGCTGGCGCCGATCGCCAACGCGGCCTCGCTGCTCGTGAGCCAGCATGCCGACCGGGAGCGCGTCGAATGGCTCGCGGCGATGATCGGCCGCCAGAGCGCCCGCATGGGCCGCCTGCTCGACGATCTGCTCGATGTATCGCGTATCGGCCGCGGCAAGATTCAATTGCGGAAGGAGACCATCGACCTGACCGGCCTGGTGCACGAAGCGCTCCAGGTCAGCATGCCGCTCATCGAGGCCGGGCGCCATCGTGTCGAGATCGCCTTGCCGGACGAGCCCGTGTGGGTGCTTGCCGATCCGGTCCGGATCGCACAGCTGATGTCGAACCTGTTGAACAACGCGGCAAAGTACACGTCCGCGGGCGGCCGGATCGAGGTGCGGCTCGAGAAATCGGACGCCCACTGCGTGTTCGCCGTCAGCGACAATGGCATCGGCATCGAGCCGGACATGCTTTCCCAGGTGTTCGAAGCCTTCGTCCAGGTGGGCAGCGCGCGTCACCTGGCGCAGGGAGGATTGGGCATCGGCCTGTCGCTCGCGCGCGGCCTGGCCGAGCTGCATGGCGGCACGCTCACCGCGGCAAGCGAGGGCAAGGACCGCGGCTCCACCTTCACCCTGTGCCTGCCGCTGGCCGGCGGCCGGCGGGATGCGCCCCTGCCGGCCGCCGGGTGCGAACCGGCGGCGAAGCTGGAGGCCAGCGTCCTCGTGGCCGACGATAACGTCGATGCCGCCGAATCCCTGGCCATGCTGCTGCGTGCCCGCGGCGCGGAGGTGGCGGTGGCCTACGACGGCGAGCAGGCTTTGCAGATGTTCGGCGAGAGGCCGGCGGACATCCTGGTTCTCGACCTCGGCATGCCGCATGTCGATGGACTCGAGGTCGCGCGCCGGCTTGCGCGCATCCATCCCAGGCCCTACCTGATCGCCCTGACGGGACGCGGCCGCAAGGAAGACCGCACGGAATCGCTGCTGGCCGGCTTCGACGAACACCTGATCAAGCCGGTCGACCTGGAACGCCTGGCGGCGATCCTGCAGCGTGCTTCCGTGAAGACAAACCGCGCGCGAACTTGAAGCCGGCTTCGAATTTCCTGAACCTCGACATCCGAATTTCCTGATGTTCTTATTGCTTCTGCCGCTATACACTTTGTTGGCAGTTCATAAATAGTTCGTCAGAACAATTCAGAAAGGAACATCGAAATGCGAAGCTTTCCGTTGAAGGCCGTAGGGATTGTGATCGTGCTGGTCCTGCTGGTGGCGCTGGCGCCCTTCGGCACCGTGCCGGCGGGTCACCGGGGGGTGATGACGACCTTCGGCAGCCCGAGCAGCGAGGTACTGAGCGAGGGCATCCACTTCCGCGTGCCGCTGGCGCAGAAGCTCAACCTGGTCAACGTCTCGATCCAGAAGGGCGAGGGCGACGGCGATGCCGCCTCGCGCGACCTGCAGACCGTGCACACCCGCGTGGCGCTGAACTACCACGTCAAGCCGGAAGCCGCCGTGACGGTGTTCCGCGACCTCGGCAACGAGCCGGGCACGCGCATCATCATCCCGTCGGTGCAGGAAGCCGTGAAGGCCGTCACCGCGCGCTTCACGGCCGAGGAGCTGATCGCCAAGCGCACCGATGTGCGCGACCAGATCGTGACCCAGCTGCGCGAACGCCTGGCGCGCCACGGCATCGTGGTGGACGAGTTCTCGATCGTGAACTTCAACTTCTCGCGCTCCTTCAACGAGGCGATCGAAGCCAAGACCACGGCCGAGCAGCTCAAGCTGAAGGCGGAACGCGACCTGCAGCGCATCGAGGTCGAAGCCAAGCAGCGCGTGGCCCAGGCCAGGGCCGAGGCCGAATCGCTGGCCGTGCAGCGCCAGCAGGTGACGCCGGAGCTGATCCGCCTGCGCGAGATGGAGAACCAGCGCCAGGCCATCGAGAAATGGGACGGCAAGCTGCCCAACGTGGCCGGCGGTGCGATCCCCTTCATCAATGTGAGCCCGGCCAAGTAAAGCTTCCATTTTTCCAATACACGGCGGGCGGCGTCGGGCATGATGCCGCTTTGCCATCCAGGAGACGAATATGATCAAGGGATTACGTACCGTGAAGTACCCGGTGTCCGACCTCGGCAAGGCCAAGGCATGGTTCACCGAAGTCTTCGGCAGCGCGCCTTATTTCGACCAGCCTTTCTACGTCGGCTTCGCCATCGGCGGCTTCGAACTCGGCCTGGTGCCGGACGGGACGCCGGGCACGGCGGGCTCGGTGGCGTACTGGGGCGTGGACGATATCGAAGCCGAGTTCGCGCGCATCGTCGGGCTGGGCGCGACCGTGCACGAAGCCATCCAGGAAGTCGGGGAGGGGATCAAGGTGGGCGAGCTGAAGGACCCGTTCGGCAATGTGCTGGGCCTGATCTACAACCCCATATTCAAGGTGGCAGACGTTCGGTAGGGTGGGCACACTGTGCCCACGCGGAAGCCGGCATTACGCAAACGTTCGCGTGGGCACGGAGTGCCCACCCTAGGTACTCTCCGAGCCTACGCGGATGCTCAGGTCCGCTCGCGCTCGACCCGGTTCACGCCGGCCACGCGCCGCAGGTTGCGGATCAGGTGGGCCAGGTGCACACGGTCCTTCACCTGGATGGTGAAGCGCAGCTGGGTCATCATGTGTTCGTCGTCCTCGTCCATGCCCACATAGGTGATGTTGGCGTCGGACTCGCCGATCTCGGCGGCGACCCGGGCGAGGATGCCCTTCTCGTTGTTGATCAGCAGGCGGATGCGGCAGTCGAAGCGGCGGTTCAGCTCCGTGCCCCACTGGACCGCGATCCAGCGGTCCGGCTCCTTGTTGCGCAGGCGCTTGGCCTGCGAGCAGTCGCCGGTATGGACCACCAGGCCCTGGTCGCGGCGCAGCTGGCCGATGATCTGGTCGCCCGGGATCGGCAGGCAGCAGGGCGCCAGCTGCACCGACACGCCTTCGCTGCCGTAGATCGTGACCGGATCCAGTTCCGGCGAGTTGCTCGGCTGGGTAGGCACCGTGTCGACCGGGTTGTCCATCAGGCCGAAGATGTGGCGCGCCACCAGCGCCGGCATGCGCTTGCCGATGCCGATGTCGGCGTACAGCTCCTCCATCGACTTGGCCGAGGATTCGGACAGCAGCTTCTCGATCGTCGTTTGCTGGAGCTCGCCGCGGATGCCCAGCTGGCCCAGTGCCTGCGACAGCAGTTCCTGGCCCAGCTCCACCGATTCGTTCAGGTTGATGGTGCGCAGGTAGTGGCGGATCGCCGAGCGCGCCTTGCCGGTGCGGACGAAAGACAGCCAGGTCGGGCTCGGGCGCGAATCGGGGTCGGTCTCGATCTCGACGATGTCGCCATTGTGCAGCTCGGTGCGCAGCTGGGCCGGCTCGTGGTTGATCTTGACGGACACGGTGTGGTCGCCGATGCCGGTGTGGATCGAGTAGGCGAAGTCGAGCGGGGTTGCGCCGCGGGGCAGGGCGATGATCTTCGACTTCGGCGTGAACACGTACACCGAATCCGGGAACAGGTCGACCTTGACGTGCTCGAGGAACTCGGCCGAGTCGCCGGTCTGCTGCTGGATGTCGAGCAGCGACTGCAGCCAGGCGTGGGTACGCTGCTGCAGATCCGACATGTTCTGGTCGCCGGTCTTGTACAGCCAGTGCGCCGCCACGCCGCTTTCCGCGGTGCGGTGCATTTCCTGGGTGCGGATCTGGAATTCGACCGGGGTGCCGTAGGGGCCGATCAGGGTGGTATGCAGCGACTGGTAGCCGTTGATCTTGCGGATCGCGATGTAGTCCTTGAACTTGCCGGGCATCGGCTTGTACAGGGCATGCAGGGTGCCGAGCGCCACATAACAGTTCGGCACGGTGTCGACGACCACGCGGAAGCCGTACACGTCCAGCACCTGCGAGAACGACAGGTGCTTGTTGCGCATCTTCTTGTAGATGCCGAACAGGGTCTTCTCGCGGCCATAGACTTCGGCATGGATGCCGGCGGCGGCGAGCTGGTTCTTGACGGCGTCGAGGATCTTCTTGACCACTTCGCGGCGGTTGCCGCGCGCGGCCTTGATCGCCTTCGACAGGGTGCGGTAGCGCAGCGGGTACAGGTGCGAGAACGACAGGTCCTGCAGTTCGCGGTAGATGTCGTTCAGGCCGAGCCGGTGCGCGATCGGCACGTAGACTTCCATGGTCTCGCCGGCGATGCGGCGCTTCTTCGCGGGCGCCATCACGCCCAGGGTGCGCATATTGTGCAGGCGGTCGGCCAGCTTGATCAGGATGACCCGCACGTCGGATGCCATGGCCAGCAGCATCTTGCGGAAGTTCTCGGCCTGGGCCTCGACCACGCTCTGGAATTCGATCTTCTCCAGCTTGGACAGGCCGTCGACCAGGTTCGCCACCTGCGGGCCGAAGCGCTCGAGCAGCTCTTCCTTCTTGACGTCCTGGTCCTCGATCACGTCGTGCAGCAGCGCGGCCATGATGGCCTGGGCGTCGAGCTTCCAGTCGGCGCAGATCTCGGCGACGGCGATCGGATGGGAGATATAGGGTTCGCCCGACTTGCGCACCTGGCCGAGGTGCATCTCGTCGGAGAAGCGGTAGGCTTCCTTGACCTTCTTGAGTTCGGCGGGCGTGAGGTATTCGGCCAGCTTGCTGGCCAGGTGGCTGATCGACGCGACGCCAGGAGCAGGCGCCGGTTCGGCTTCCTGTGGCTTTGCAGGCCGGCTGGGCCGGCCTTTGGTAGTGCCTGAGTGGATGGAATCCGGTGGAGACAAAGTCATACTCGAAGAAAATCGGCCGCTGTGGAGAACAGCATATCAGAATAAGTCGGGGTGAGAGCCCGGTTCATGCGGTTGGGCTCTGACCCCGACATAAGACGCTCTTATTCTCGACTCACTGATTCCGGCTCCAAAATCAGTTGGGGTCAGAGCCCAGGCGTGAAAACCGGGCTCTGACCCCTAAAATCCGACCCCTAAAATCAGTTGGGGTCAGAGCCCAAGCGTGAAAACCGGGCTCTGACCCCAATAATTTACATAGGAACCTTTTTCAGCATTTCCAGGCCGACCTTGCCGGCGGCGATTTCACGCAGGGCGATGACGGTCGGCTTGTCCTTGGCCTCGACCTTCGGGGTATGGCCCTGCAGCAGCTGGCGGGCGCGGTAGGTGGCGGCCAGGGTCAGCTGGAAACGGTTCGGGACGTTTTTCAGGCAATCTTCGATGGTGATGCGGGCCATGGTCTACTCCAAAATGATAATCGGTCGAGGTCGATTGGCGTCAGCCAATGACCCCGAAGGGTTTAACTTTGCGGTTGATGCGCGTGGATTCCTAACTGCGCGAACAGCGAAGCATTGCGGGCCGCCTGCTGGGCGAATCGTGCTCGTGTCGCTTTGACAATCGCCTGCAGCTCGGACAGGGCGACGTTGAACTCTTCGTTGATGATAGCATACTCGAACTCGGGAGCGTGAGCGATCTCGCCTCCCGCAGCCAGCAAGCGTCGCGTAATGATGTGCGGTTCGTCGGTGCCGCGCTTGTGCAGCCGCTCTTCCAGCGCCGCGATCGACGGCGGCAGGATGAAGATGCCGGCCGCATCCGGGAACAGCTTCTTCACCTGGCGCGCGCCCTGCCAGTCGATTTCCAGCAGGATGTCGGTGCCGTTCTTCATCTCCTGTTCCACCATCAGGCGGCTGGTGCCGTAGTAATTGCCGTGTACTTCGGCCCACTCCAGGAACTCGCCGCGCTCGGAGCGGGCGACGAAATCCTCGGCGGTGGTGAACTGGTAATGGACGCCATCCTGCTCGCCCGGGCGCGGCGGACGCGTGGTGGTCGAGATCGACAGCTTGATGCCGGGTTCCTGCGCCAGCAGCGCATTGACCAGGGTCGACTTGCCGGCGCCCGACGGGGCCGCGACAATGAAGAGGCTGCCGGAGAAGGCGTTGGTGTGCATGGTTGTTCCTTTGTTACGTGTATTCGATATTCATAATGTCCGTGGGCACGGCGTGCCCACCCTACGAATCGATGTAGGGTGGGCACCCCGTGCCCACGTGCGCCAGGCAAATCATCCCGGCATATAGTCAGTCGGGGTCGGAGCCCACCCGGAAATTCGGGCTCTGCCCCGTTTAGTCAGTCGGGGTCAGAGCCCACCCGTGAAATTCGGGCTCTGACCCGCGATTATTCAAGATTTTGCACCTGCTCCCGCATCTGCTCGATCAGCAGCTTGAGTTCCATCGACGCATCCGCCAGTTCCTTGACCGACGCCTTGGCGCCCAGCGTGTTCGCTTCGCGGTTCAGTTCCTGCATCATGAAGTCCAGGCGCTTGCCGACCTGGCCGCCTTTCTTCAGGATGTGGCGGGTTTCGTTCAGGTGTGCGGTCAGGCGCGACAGCTCCTCGGAGACGTCGATGCGGATGCCGTACAAAGTGACTTCCTGGCGAATTCTCTCGAAGACTTCCTGTCGCGTCAGCACCTGGGGATTGCCGTGGCCGGCCAGGCCCAGCGCGTCCTGCATGCGTTCGACCGCTTTCTGCTGGAACTGCGAGATCACCTGGGGGATCAGCGGCGTGATGCGCTTGACGATGGCTTCCATCGATTCGATGCGCGACAGCAGCATCGCTTCCAGGGCCGCGCCTTCGCGCTGGCGGCTGTCGACGAAGCTGGCCACCACTTTTTTGGTGAGCTCGGCGACGTCCGCCTGCAGCGACTCCTGGCCCACCTGGGCTTCCTCGATCACGCCCGGCCAGCGCAGCAGCTCGGCCACCGTCATCGGGGGAGCGGACACGAAATGGCGCGTGACCTCGCCCTGCAGCCGCGCGAGGTCGGCCAGCAGTTCGTGGTTCAGCACCTGGGAGCCGCTCGTCGCCTTGCGGCCGAACGAGAGGCGGACTTCAACCTTGCCGCGCGTGATCGCAGCCATGATCGCCGCGCGCAGGTCCGGTTCGAGCGCACGGAGCTCGTCGTTGATGCGGAACTGGAGGTCGAGGAAGCGCGAATTGACGCTCTTGATCTCGATCGTGAGGGTACCCGCAGCGCCTTCGCTGGTGGCGACCGCATAACCTGTCATGCTAGAAATGCTCAATGGAGTCCCCGGATAATCAGAGGCCCTGAAGAGCGCCTAACAAAACCTTCATGGCGGCGTTGCATCGTCTCGCCGTACTAGCGTACTGTCTTCGACGAAGCGCCTTGCCCTGAAGATTTTCTTAGGCGCTCTACGCGGCCCGTTTATTCTTTACAAAGCGGTGATTTATCCACACAATCGCCGTGTTACGCAAGGAATACTTTCCCAAATGGCTGCACAAAATAACGCTCCCCTGCCCGACGGGCTGGAAATTGGCGGATATCGCATTGTAAAGAAAATTGCGTCCGGCGGGTTCAGTATTGTTTATCTTGCATATGACGGCGACGGCAATGCGGTCGCGATCAAGGAATACCTGCCCAGCGCCCTGGCGTTGCGCCAGCCCGGCGAGCTGGCCCCGAGCATCTCGAAGGCCAACCTGCCGGTCTTCCGGATCGGCCTGAAGTGCTTCTTCGAAGAGGGCAGGGCGCTGGCGAAGATCGTCCATCCGAACGTGGTGCGGGTGCTGAACTTCTTCCGCGCCAACGACACGGTCTACATGGTAATGGCCTATGAGTCCGGCCATTCGCTGCAGGAGCAGATCTCGCGCCTGCTGGCGAGGGGGCAGCGGGCCAGCGAGGGCTTCATCCGCCAGGCCTTCAAGGGCGTCTGCGGCGGCCTGCGCGAGGTCCATGCGAACAAGCTGCTGCACCTCGACCTGAAGCCCGCCAACATCTACCTGCGTACCGACGGCACCCCGCTGCTGCTGGACTTCGGCGCCGCGCGCCAGACCATCAACACCGACGTACCGACCCTGGCGCCGATGTACACGCCGGGCTTCGCCGCCCCCGAGCTGTATGCGAAAGGCGCCACGCTCGGGCCCTGGACCGACATCTACAGCATCGGCGCCGCGATCTATGCCTGCATGGCCGGGGCGCCGCCGCAGCCGGCCGACCAGCGCCGGGGCGCGGACGAGATGGCGGCCCGCATCGACAAGACCGGCGGGACCTATTCGGCCGAACTGGTGGCGATGGTGAGGGCCTGCCTGGCGATGGACCCGCTGGCGCGCCCGCAGAGCGTGTTCGCGGTGCAGAAGGCGCTGCAAACCGGCGCGCCGGCGCACGCGGCACCGGCACCGCCGCCGGCCGCGGCCGCGGCACAGGAAGCGCCGCTGTCCGGCTGGCGCGGCTTCGTCAACCGCTTCCGCGGCCAGACCTGAAAGGAACCCGATGCAGTTTTCCGTCTACCAGCAGAGCCATATCGGCGGCCGCAAGGTCAACCAGGACCGCATGGGCTACAGCTACACCCGCGAGGCCCTGCTGCTGGTGCTGGCCGACGGCATGGGCGGGCACCAGCGCGGCGAGGTCGCCGCGACCATCGCCCTGCAGACCATGTCGACCCTATTCCGCAACGTGGCCACGCCGTGGGTGAAGAAGCCGGAGCGCTTCCTCGAAGAGGCCTTCATGCAGGCCCATGAAGCGATCCAGCGCTACGCCCGCGAACACGCGATGCCGGACAATCCGCGCACCACCATCGTCGCCTGCCTGGTCCAGCACAACTGCGCCGTGTGGGCCCACTGCGGCGACTCGCGCCTGTACTGGCTGCGGCGCGGCCAGATCCTGGCGCGCACGCGCGACCATTCGCACATCGAACACCTGATCGCCAAGGGCCTGGCCGACCCCACCGAGCGCAACACCCACCCGGACCGCAACAAGCTGTACAGCTGCCTGGGGGCGTCGGCGCCGCCCCGGGTCGAGCTGTCGCGCCAGGCCAGTCTGGAGCCGGGCGACGTCCTGCTGCTCTGCTCTGACGGCCTGTGGGGCGTGCTGCCCGACACCGAGATCGTGCACCAGCTCTCGACCCACACGATCGTGCAGGCGGTGCCGGACATGATCGGCATGGCCACCGCGATCGCCGGCCAGCGCGCCGACAACACCACCGCCCTCGCCATCCAGTGGCAGGGCGCGCACGATGCGCCGTCCGCCGGCGACGACAGCATGGTCTCGACCCTGATGCTGCCGGAAGGCGAGGTCACGACCCGCCTGGCCGAGCATCCCGCCGCCGGCATGGCCGACGACTTCGACGACGAGGACATCGAAAAGGCCATCGCCGAGATCCGCGACGCGATAGAGAAATCATCCCAGCTACTCAAATGACAAGGACTCCAATGAGCTTCACTTCCCGCCCCAGCAACCGTGCCGTCGACCAGCTGCGCACCATCCGCCTGACCCGCCAGTACACCAAGCATGCCGAGGGCTCGGTGCTGATCGAATGCGGCGACACCAAGGTGATCTGCACCGCCAGCATCGAAGACAAGGTACCCGGCTTCCTGAAGGGGAAAGGGCAGGGCTGGATGACGGCGGAATACGGCATGCTGCCGCGCTCGACCCACACCCGCATGGACCGCGAGGCGGCGCGCGGCAAGCAGTCCGGCCGCACCCAGGAGATCCAGCGCCTGATCGGCCGCTCGCTGCGCGCCGCGTTCGACCTGGAAGCCTTCGGCGAGCGCACCCTGCACCTGGACTGCGACGTGATCCAGGCCGACGGCGGCACCCGCACGGCATCGATCACGGGCGCGATGGTGGCGGCCTACGATGCCTTCAACACGCTGGTCGGCCAGGGCCTGCTCGGCGCGGTGCCGGTCAAGCAGTTCGTGGCGGCGGTGTCGGTGGGCGTCTACAAAGGCATGCCGGTGCTCGACCTCGACTACATCGAGGATTCGGACTGCGATACCGACATGAACGTGGTGATGACCGATCTCGGCCATTTCGTCGAAGTGCAGGGCACGGCCGAAGGCGCGGCCTTCTCGCGCGCCGGCATGAACCGCCTGCTCGACCTGGCCGAGCTGGGCATCCGCGAACTGGTGACCGTGCAGAAGCGGGCGCTGGGGCTGGCGGCGTAATCCGAAGGAAAATCAGAGGAACTTCAGCGCCGGCGGCCGCATGCTGTCGATGTCGAAGTTTCGTGAGTCCCGTTCCTGCCAGGGGGTCTATAAAGTCAGGAGCTCGCCTGGTTGACCAATCCGCGGTTCTGCGCCCGGCTCAGCTTCGGGTGCACCACGGGTATCGTCAGCATGGTACTGCCGACCGCCATCAGCAGCAAGGCCGTGAAGGTTTCGCTGGTGATGATCTGCTTGTCGAGCAGGATATTGGCGAAGATGATCTCGATCAGGCCCTTGGTTTGCAGCAGCCAGCCGATGATCGAGGCCTCGCCATCCTTCCACTTGAGGACCTTGCCGGCGATGCGGGCGCCGGCCAGCTTGCCGCCCACCGACGCCAGCAGCAGCAGGCCGCCGACGAAGAACACCTGGTAGCCGCCCAGGTCCCACTTGGTGCGCAGGCCGGTGCTGAGGAAGAATACCGGCATCAGCACCAGCAGCACATTCTTGAACAGGGCGTCGAGCTGGTCCTGGCCGAACCACTCGGCGTCCATCACCACGCCGGCCAGGAAGGCGCCGACCATGAAGTGCAGCCCGGCCCAGTCGGCGCCGAAGGAGCAGGCGATCAGCCAGATCAGGGCGACGTACCAGCGGTCGCTGCGCGGCAGGCGCAGCATCAGGCGGCGGAACAGCACGGTCAACACGGCGAAGGCGACCAGGAAGCCGAGCTGGCGGCCCACGCGTTCCCAGTCGAGCATGATCAGCGCCAGCACGCCCCAGATGGCGACGTCGTCGAGGCTGGCGTAGCGCAGGATGCGCTGGCCCATCGGCTGGCGCAGGATGTCGAGCTTCTCCATCAGCAGCACCAGCACCGGCAGCGCGGTCACGGCGCAACCCATGCCGGTGCCCAGCATGAACTGCCAGGTCGCGGCCTTCGGTCCCATCCAGCCCTCGTAATGGACCAGCAGGAGGGCGGCGCCGCAGCCGAACAGCAGCGGCATGCCGAGCGACAGCCCGGCCGTGGTCATGCTTTCGCGGCGGTGCTGCCAGACCTTCTTGAGGTCGAGTTCCACGCCGGCCAGCATCACGAACAGCATCACCCCCCATTGCGCGATGCCGTTCAGGGTCTTCACGACGTCGGGATTGAAGACGAAGCGGTGGTATTCGGGGAAGAGGGCGCCGACCACCCCCGGTCCCAGCACGATGCCCATGATGATCTGGACGATCACCAGCGGCGCAAAGTAGTCGGTCCTGAAGAGACGCCAGACCAGGTAGGGCGCGACGAAGATCAGCAGCATCGCGAGCAGGAAGATTTCGGTGGTGCTCATGGGTCTCCTCGGGATGACCTAATCATGTAATGACGGGATGCTAGCGAACAATTAACACGATGCAAAGCGATCTGCGGTGAAAATGGGAGCGTTCCCATACGGCCTCTCTGTTTTGATAGGTACGCCGGCCGCATCGTTTATCGCGAAACCACGAAACAGAGGTGGACGAGCGGCGCTTTCGGAACATTCGCCTTGTCGTCGGCGATAATAATTTTGGGAATGACCACTTGAACCGACATTGATGAGAGTGATGAAAAAGAATCCACGTCTCCTGAGTCACGCCGCGATCTCGCTGCTGATGGCCGCCGTCGGCAGCCTCGCACAGGCAACCAACCCGATCGTCCCCGGCTGGTACGCCGATCCGGAAATCCGCATCTTCAAGGGCCGGTACTGGATCTACCCCACGTATTCCGACGACTACGGCAAGCCGGACCGGTCCACCCGCTTCACGGCCGCGCAGGAGAAGATGCGCGCGCAGAAGGACCTGATCTGGGAGCCCTACCTGAAGCAGACCTTCCTCGACGCCTTTTCTTCCCCGGACCTGGTGCACTGGACGAAACATCGCCACGTGCTCGATGTCGAGAACGTCGTCTGGGCCGCCTACGCGGTCTGGGCGCCGTCGGCGATCGAGCACAAGGGCAAGTATTACCTGTTCTTCGGTGCCAACGACATCAAGAGCAATGGTCAGCCCGGCGGCATCGGCGTGGCCGTCAGCGACCGCCCCGAGGGACCGTTCAGGGATGCCCTCGGGAAGCCGCTGATCGGCGAGATCGTCAACGGCGCCCAGCCGATCGACCAGATGGTGTTCAGGGACGACGACGGCCAGATCTACATGTATTACGGCGGCTGGAAGCACGCCAACGTGGTCAGGCTGGCGCCGGACCTGCTGAGCGTGCTGCCTTTCCCGGACGGCACGACCTACAAGGAGATCACGCCCGACCCCGACTACGTCGAAGGCTCCTTCATGGTCAAGCGCAAGGGTGTGTACTACCTGATGTGGTCGGAAGGCGGCTGGACCGGACCGGACTACCGCGTCGCCTATGCGATGGGTTCCTCACCCGTCGGGCCGTTCAAGCGCGTCGGCACGATCCTGGCGCAGGACGGCAAGATCGCCCGCGGCGCGGGGCACCACTCGGTGGTGAACGTGCCGGGCACCGACGACTGGTATATCGTCTATCACCGCCGGCCGCTGGGCGACGACGACGGCCATCACCGCGAGATGGCCATCGACCGGATGATCTTCAATGAGGACGGCACGATCCGGCCGGTGGTCATGAGCAACGAAGGGGTGGCGCCACGCTGTATTGATTGAGGCTATAATGCTCATTGTTAAATTTTTCGAGAGGAAAATAAACAATGTCGCAGGTGCAGCTTCGTAACAACGTGCGTGTCTCCGGTAATGGTCCGGCGACCATGGTATTCGCCCATGGATTCGGCTGCGACCAAACCATGTGGCGCTTCCTCGCCCCGGCCTACGAAGAACGTTTTCGTACGATTTCCTTCGACCTGGTCGGCAGCGGCGGCTCCGACCTGACGGCCTATCACCGCGATAAATACGGCACCCTGCACGGCTATGCCGACGATCTGCTGGAAATCGTCGACGAGTTCGCCACCGGCCCCGTGGTCTTCGTCGGGCATTCCGTCAGCACGATGATCGGCATGCTCGCCACGATCAAGGCGCCGCACAAGTTCAGTGCCCAGATCATGGTCGGACCTTCGCCCTGCTATATCGACGATGGCGACTATGTCGGCGGTTTCAGGCGCGAAGACATCGACGAGTTGCTGGAAACAATGGAAGCAAACTATCTCGGCTGGTCGAGCAGCCTGGCGCCGGCGATCATGGGCGCGCCGGACCGGCCCGAACTGCGAGCCGAGCTGACCAACAGCTTCTGCCGCAACGACCCCGACATCGCCAAGCACTTCGCGCGCGTGACCTTCCTGTCCGACCACCGGAAAGACGTTCCCCTGTCCACGGTGCCGGCGCTGATACTGCAATGCAGCGACGACATGGTGGCGCCCCTCTCGGTCGGCGAGTTCCTGAACCGGAACCTGCCGAACAGCACCTTGCACATCATCGAGAATGTCGGCCATTGCCCGCACATGAGCGCGCCGACCGAGAGTTCGCGCGCCATCGACAACTTCCTGACACAGGCCTTGCGCTGAGCCGTGGCTGATCCTTCCTTCGGTGGCGAGTCCCTCTTCGATCATGCAGCCTGCGCCTTGCTGCTGACCACCGCCGACGGCTTGATACTCAGGGCCAACGGTACTGCCTGTACCTGGCTCGGCTACGAGGAGGAAGAGCTTGTCGGGAAGATTCGCTTACGCGAGTTGCTGCCGGTAGGCGCGCGCCTGTTCTTCAACACGCATTGCCAGCCCATCCTCCAGGTGCAGGGATCGGTCGCCGAGATCCAGGTCGACCTGCGCAACCGGCGCCAGGAGCGCCTGCCCATGCTGATCAATATCGTACGGCAGCAGGAAGGCGACCGGATCGTCGATCACTGGGCCTTGTTCAAGGCCTCCGACCGCCGCGCCTATGAGCGCGAACTGCTATTGGCACGAAAGACCGCGGAAGCCGCTGAAGCCGAACTGAAGAACCTGAACGCGCAACTGTCCGCCACGGACCGCCGCAAGGACGAATTCCTGGCGACCCTGTCGCATGAGCTGCGCAACCCGCTGGCGCCGATGCGCAGCGCGCTCGACGTGTTCAAGCTCAGGTTTGGCCAGGTTGCCGACGATCGGCTACTGCAGGTGTTCGACCGGCAGCTGCGCCATCTGACACGGCTGGTCGACGACCTGATGGAAGTATCGCGCATCACCCAGGGGCGCATGCAGTTGCGCTGCGCACCGGTCGAGTTGTCGGCGCTGGTGCGCAGCGCCACCCACGACCTGGCGGAGACGATGAAGGCGGCGCGGCACACCTTGTGCCTGTTCGTCGAGGACGCGCCGGTCGTGGTGGACGGCGACGCGACCCGCCTTGCCCAGGTGGTCGTCAACCTGCTGACCAATGCCGCCAAGTACACGCCGGACGGCGGCCGCATCGAACTGCACCTGCGCTGCCTTCCCGGGCTGGCCGAGATCCGGGTCTGCGACAACGGTATCGGGATTCCGCCGACGGCGCTTGCCACCGTCTTCGACATGTTCTCGCAGCTCGAGCCGGCGCTGGAACGGGCCAAGGGAGGCCTCGGCATCGGGCTGGCGCTGGTGCGCGGCATCATCGAGCTGCACGGCGGCGGCATTCGGGCCGAAAGCGCCGGCGAAGGGCGGGGAAGCACCTTCATCGTGACCTTGCCGCTGGCGGTCGACGCCGTGTGTCCGGCCGAGCCGGCGCCGGTGGTCTTCGTTCCCGCAAGGATGCGCGTCCTGGTGGTCGACGACAACCAGGACGCGGCCGAGAT
This sequence comes from Massilia sp. 01N417, assembly GCF_056399645.1. NCBI lineage: Bacteria > Pseudomonadati > Pseudomonadota > Betaproteobacteria > Burkholderiales > Oxalobacteraceae > Massilia > Massilia sp. 01N417. The sequence goes on from NZ_JBFTRS010000006.1 coordinate 79,026, forward strand.
GCTGTCGATGGCGCTGGAAATGTTTGCCTGCGACGTCGTGGTGGCACATTCGGGGGCGCAGGCGCTGGAACTGATCGGCAACGTCGATCCCGCGCTGGCCCTGCTCGACATCGGCTTGCCCGACATGAACGGATATGAACTGGCGCGGCGCTTGCGTCAATTGCCGGGGGGCGCCGCCAGGACCCTCATTGCCACCACAGGCTGGGGACAACAGAAAGACCGCGAGCGGGCTTTCGAAGCCGGTTTCGACCATCACCTGACCAAGCCGATCGACATCGAGCTGCTGAAACCGCTGTTGCAAGGTGCCGGCAGCGCCTGAGCCTCCACAGCGCTAAAATAACGGCTTCCCCGCGCTTTCCAACAAGACCATGACCCAACGCCTCATCCTTGCCTCGAATAATGCAGGCAAGCTCAAGGAATTTGCCCAGCTGCTGGCCCCGATCGGCTTCGAACTGCATCCGCAGGGCGAATTCAAGGTTCCCGAAGCCGAAGAGCCCTTCGGCACCTTCGTCGAGAACGCCCTGCAGAAGGCCCGCCACGCATCGCGCCTGACCGGCCTGCCGGCGCTGGCCGACGATTCCGGCGTGTGCGTGAACGCCCTCGGCGGCGCGCCCGGCGTGTATTCGGCGCGCTATGCCGGCGAGCCGAAGTCGGACGCCCGCAACAACGAGAAGCTGATCCAGGACCTCGCAAGCCACGCCGACAAGTCCGCCTATTACTACTGTGTGCTGGTCTACGTGCGCCACGCCGACGACCCGCAGCCGGTGATCGCCGACGGCATCTGGCGCGGCCGGATCGTGGATGCGCCGCGCGGCGCCAACGGCTTCGGCTACGACCCTTATTTCCTGATCCCGGAACTGGGCAAGACCACCGCCGAGCTGGAGCCGTTCGAGAAGAACGCGATTTCCCACCGCGGCCAGGCGATCCGCGCCCTGGTCGACAAGCTGAAACTGAAATGATCCCGATTAAACCCGTCGGCAACGGCGTCCCGGCCGGTACCCGCAGTTCGAACGACATGCGTTCCCCGGCCACCGCCGCCCTGCAATACCTGCAGCCCGGTTCCCTGAACCTGGCGGCGCTGCCGCCGCTGTCGCTGTACATCCACTGGCCCTGGTGCGTGCGCAAATGCCCCTATTGCGACTTCAACTCGCACGAGTCGAAGGGCCCGATCCCGGAGCAGGAATACCTGGACGCGCTGCGCGCCGACCTCGAACAGTCGCTGCCGCTGATCTGGGGCCGCAAGATCCACACCGTGTTCATCGGCGGCGGCACGCCCAGCCTGATGTCGGCGGCCGCGCTGGACCGCCTGCTGTCCGACCTGCGCACCCTGCTGCCGCTGGAGATCAATGCCGAGATCACGATGGAAGCGAATCCCGGCACCTTCGAGGCCGAGAAGTTCAAGGCCTACCGCGCCAGCGGCATCAACCGCCTGTCGATCGGCATCCAGAGCTTCAACGGCAGGCACCTGCAGGCCCTGGGCCGCATCCACGACGAGAACGAAGCCCGGCGCGCGGTCGAGATCGCGCAGGCCAACTTCGACAACTTCAACCTCGACCTGATGTTTGCGCTGCCCGGCCAGACATTGGAAGAGGCGCAGCGCGACATCGATACCGCATTGAGCTTCGCGCCGCCCCACCTGTCGCTGTACCACCTGACGATGGAGCCGAACACGGTGTTCGCCAAGTATCCGCCGCAGCTGCCCAGCGACGACGAGAGCGCCGACATCCAGGACATGATCCTCGCGAAGATGGCGGGGGCAGGGTACGAGCACTACGAGGTCTCGGCCTATGCAAAGCCGGGACACCGGGCGCGCCACAACCTGAATTACTGGAGCTTCGGCGACTACCTCGGCATCGGCGCCGGCGCCCACTCCAAGCTGTCCTTCCCGCACCGCGTGCTGCGCCAGGTGCGCTACAAGCAGCCGGCTTCCTTCATCGAGGCGGCGCAAAAGGGCAATGCGGTGAGCGAGGAGCACGAGATCGGACGCGCCGACATGGGCTTCGAGTTCATGCTCAACGCGCTGCGCCTGACCGGCGGCTTCGATCCGAACCTGTTCGGCGAGCGCACCGGCCTGTCCATCACCATGATCGAGAAGGCCCTCAACGAAGCCGAGGCGAAAGGCCTGATCTACCGCGACTTCAAGCTGATCAAGCCGACCGAGCTGGGACAGCGCTTCCTCAACGACCTGCAGGAGATGTTCCTGGCCGACTAGGCGCCGGTCTCAATAGGAGAAGTGCAGGCGCAGCGAGCCGACGTCGACCGGCCCGCGCGCCCGGTTGTAGCCGGGGTTGGCGATGTGCTGGAAGTCCAGCGTCAGCTCTGCGCCCTTCGCGAGCGGCATCTTGTAGTAAGCCTCGGCGATCGATTCCGGGCGGTAGTCGATGCGGCCGTCGCCGATGAAGGCGCCGACGCCGCCGGCCGCCAGGTAGGCGCGATGCGCCGCCGACAGGCCGTTCCTCACCACGGCCAGGCCGAGGCTGTCGCCGGCCCGGCCCCAGGCCGCGCCCTGCAGCGTGACGCCGGCGGAGACGGAACGCTCGATCTCGGCGAAGGCATAGGTCTCCGAGCGTCCGTCGTTCCAGCTGGCGCGTGCGAACAGGCCGGCATTCTCGCCGAGCGCCTGTTCGGCGCTGACCCCGAATCCGATCTTGCTGCGTTCGCGGCGCACCTGGGCCACATCCGGAATATCGCCGCCGGCCGCCGCCAGCGCGTCGCGAAAACCGCCCATGCGCGCGCGGTCGCGGAAAGCCAGCACGCGCAGCTTGCCGGGCTGGCCCAGCAGGGAAGTGGCGCGTTCGACTTCGAGCTGGTCGCCGTAGTGGCGGAAGATGCGCTTGTCGAGCGGCAGGCCGTTCGATTCGGCCGGCATCATGAAGCGCCCGGCGCGTACCGCCCAGGGGCCGTCATGGTATTCGAGGGCCGCGCCCCAGCTGTAGCCGCGGGCGTCGGCCGCGAAGTCCCAGGCGCCGTGCGCCAGCAGGGCCCAGTTCATGAACTGGCTGCGGGCGTCGTGGGCATAGGCGTTGTTGTCGAAGATGTCGCTGACGGCCAGGTTGCCGGCCGTGAGCGCCAGACGCCGGCTGTCGACCGCACCCGCCAGCTGGTTCATGTCCGATTCCACCGCCTGCCGTTCGCCGCCCAGGTTCCAGGTCTGGCGCAGGAACAGGCGCGCGCGGTACAGCGTCGGGTTCGGGCCGCTGGTCTTCTGCTGCTCGCCGTTGCTCATGCCGCCCAGGCCGTGCAGGCCGGAAAATGCCTTGCCCTGCACCAGTTCCGGGTCGAGGTAGAGCTCGCCCCCGGTCCAGGGACGCAGGCCGAAGGCGGCGGTGGCGCTGAAGGAATAGCCGGTCTCGCGCTGCGGCGACAGGCTGTTCGGCCCGCTGTAGGCGGCCGGGAAGGAAGGCTTGAGCTGCCAGACATAGGTGGCCTGGGCGTGGGCGTTCCAGGTTTCTTCCTGCGGCAGTTCGTCGGCGCGTGCGCCCGCCGGGGCCAGCGCCGCCAGCAGCAGCCAGGCGGCGGCATCTTGTTGGGTAGGACGGAACATCGGTATCTCACTTCGTGACAGCGCTCGCATGATAGCCGCCGACGATGGCGGCGTCATGACGGATTCGTCATCCGTGCGTGCTTACAACGACATTACCGAACCGTAATAGTTTCACTGTTCAGCCGCACCTATACTGCATCCCATCCGCACGAGGGCCTTGGGCCCCGCCATCCTTCTTCACACCGCCACACGATCACCATGCACGACCTGAGCGATATCGCCGAGTGGCTGCAAAGCCACGCCATCCATCACGAATCGGCGGTGCACGACACGCTGCCCGACCCCGTATTCCGCGTCAACGGCGAAGCGGCCGTCTCCTTCAGCACCAACAACTACCTGGCCCTGGCCAACCATCCGCGCCTGGTCGATGCCGCCAAGGCCGGCCTCGAGCGCTACGGCGTCGGCAACTGCGAGTCGCGCCTGCTGGGCGGCGACCTGCCGGTGTACCGCGAGCTGGAGCGCCGGCTCGGCGCCCTCAAGCACAAGACCGACGCCGTGCTGTTCGTGACCGGCTACATGACCAATATCGGCGTGCTGTCGACGCTGACCAAGGCCGGCATGCTGGCGCGCCTGCACGGCTACCGCGCCAAGACGCGCCGCAAGTACGCCTATTTCACGGACGAGTACAACCACATCAGCATCCGCGAAGGCATCCTGATGTCGGGCGCCGTGCGCCATACCTACCGCCATGCGGACATGGACCACCTGGAATCGCTGCTCAAGGCGGCCGACGGCTGCAGCCCGATCATCGTCAGCGACGGCGTGTTCAGCATGGAAGGCACGATCGCGCCGCTGCCCGAACTGACCCAGCTGGCCGAGCGCTACGGCGCCATCCTGTACATCGACGATGCCCACGCCACCGGCGTGCTGGGCGCGAACGGCGGCGGCACCTCCGAACACTTCGGCTGCTACAGCCCGACCATCATGCAGATGGGCACCCTGAGCAAGGCGCTCGGCGCGATCGGCGGCTTCGTCGCCCTCGAGCGCGAGATGGCCGACGTGCTGCGCCTGACGAGTTCCGCCTACGGCTTCACCTGCCCGCCGCCGCCGGACCAGGCCAATGCCCTGCTGGCCGCGCTCGACATCCTGCAGGAAGAGCCGGAGCGCCGCGCGCGCCTGTGGGACAACCAGCGCTACTTCGTCGAGCGCATGCGCCCGCTCGGCTACGAGATGACCTCGACCGCCACGCCGATCGTGCCGGTGCTGATCGGCGACGCCGCGCGCTGCCAGCATTTCGCGCGCGAGCTGCGGGCCGAGGGCATGCACGTCGACGCGATCCAGTTCCCGGCGGTGCCGGTGGGCCAGGCGCGCCTGCGCTTCATGCTGAATGCGGCGCATACGCGCGAGCAGATCGACCACGTGGTGTCCGTGATGGCGGGCCTGAGCGCCTGACCTGTCCGCAAATTTCCCTCCTCAAGTGACCGGCTCCTCGGCCGGTTGCGCCGCCGCCGCGGCCAGCGCTTCCTTGCCGGCGAAGCCTCGCTGTTGCAGGAACGCCCAGCTTACCGATCGGTAATGCCGGGCAATCCGAGGCTCGCCTATACTGTCGGTTGCAATCGGCATGCCGCCGCCACCCATTTTTTCTACTGCCATGCCACATTGTCTTGTCATCGAAGACGACGCCGAAACCCGCAGCTACCTGCGCACCGGCCTCGAGTCCGCCGGCTACACCGTGGTCACGCTCGACAATGGCACCGACGGCAGCCGCGAGCTGCGCGCGCGGCGCTGGGACATCGTGGTGCTGGACCGCATGCTGCCCGGCCAGGTCGACGGCGTCGGCATCCTCGAGGAGTTGCGCGGGCGCGGCGACACCACCCCGGTACTGATCCTGAGCGCCCTGAACAGCGTGGACGAGCGTGTGCGCGGCTTGCGCGCCGGCAGCGACGACTACCTGGCCAAGCCCTTCGTCATGTCGGAACTGCTGGCGCGGGTCGCCAACCTGACGCGCCGCGCCAGCTGGTCGCACGAGGTGAGCCAGCTGCAGGTGGCCGACCTGGTTCTCGACCTGCGCACCAACCGCGTCACGCGGCGCGGGGTATCGATCCTGCTGCAGCCGCGCGAGTTCCGCCTGCTGGAATACCTGATGCGCCACGAAGGCCATATCGTCACCCGCACCATGCTGCTGGAAGGGGTGTGGGACTATCACTTCGATCCGCAGACCAATGTGATCGACGTGCAGATCAGCCGCCTGCGCGGCAAGATCGACAAGGATTTCGAGCCGCCGCTCATCCATACGGTGCGCGGGGCCGGCTATGTGCTGAGCGCCTCCGGCTATGGTCCGGCTGCGGCTTAGCCTGCGCGGCTCGATCGTCGCGCGGCTGGCGGTCGGTTATGGCCTGCTGGTCGCGCTGTCGGTGGCCGTACTGTCGACCGTCTTCTACTTCGGCACCGTGGGCGTGTTCGAACGCTCGATGGACAACAAGATCCAGGCCATCGCGCTGCGCCTGGCCTCGGTCTGGAACGAGGGCGGCGACGAGGAACTGGTGCGCCAGATCGACCTGCAGCTGCACGACCGCATCGACAGCGACACCGAACTGGTCGGCCTGCTCGACGCCGGCGGCCATCGGCTGGCCGGCAACCTGCCGCCCTGGGACGGCAAGCCGCCGCAGGGCCAGCTGGTATTCGACCAGATGAAGCGCAAGAAAGGCGTGGTGTCGGCGCGCCTCCTGTCCATGCCGCTCGGCGGCAACTTGCGACTGGTGGTCGGGCGCGACCTCAGCGAACTCGACGCCATCCGCGAGGTGGTCGAGCGCGCACTCCTGATCAGCTCCTCGGTCTCGCTGCTGCTGGCGTTCGCCGGCGCCCTGCTGTTCCGGCGCCTGATCGAGTCCCGGATCGGACGCATCCGGCGCACCGCCGCCCGCATCGCCGCCGGCGAACTGTCGAGCCGCATCGAAGTGCAGGGCAAGGACGAGTTCGCGCGTCTCGGCACCGACATCAACCAGATGCTCGACCGCATCGAATCGCTGATGGAAGGCGTGCGCCATGTGTCGAACTCGATCGCCCACGACTTGCGCACGCCGTTGAGCCGGGTGCGCAGCCGCCTGGAACGCGCGCTTGGCGCCACCGCCGATCCGCAGGCGATGATCGGCGACGCCCGCCTGGCGATCGAGGAGATCGACAACGTGATCGGCCTGTTCGACAAGCTGCTGCAGATCGCGGCCGCCGAGAGCGGGGTCCGGACCAGCTCCTTCGATCCGGTGGACATCGCCGCCATCGCACGCGACATGGCCGAGCTGTACGAAGTCTCCGCCGACGAGCGCGGCATGCTGCTGCGCTATACCGGTCCGGAGGCACTGAGCGTGCGAGGCGACCGCGACCTGCTGGCGACGGCGCTGGCCAGCCTGATCGACAATGCCATCAAGTACGCCCCCGACGGCGCCTGGGTCGACATCGGCGTGCAGGGCGGGCAGGAAGAGGTCGTCGTCTCGGTACGCGATTACGGCCCCGGCGTACCGGAAGCCGATATCGGCAAGCTGTGCGAACGCTTCTACCGCGTCGACCAGAGCCGCCACCTGCCGGGCAACGGTCTCGGCCTGTCGATCGTGACCGCGATCGCCCAGCTGCACGGCGCCGGCCTGCGCCTGCGCAATGCCGGGCCGGGACTGGAAGCCAGCCTGGTATTCCATCATTAGGAGACGAGATGGACGACGACGATTACGACGTACCCAGCCCGCACGAGCACGCGCTGGAAGAAGCCGCCGAGCGCGAGCGCGACGGCCTGGCGCAGAAGGTCGCGCTGATGACGGCGATCCTGTCGACGGTGGGCGCGCTCATCAACTACCAGAGCGGGAACGCGCAGACCGAGGCGATGTTCCTGAAGAACGAGAGCATCCTGAAACAGGCCCAGGCCAGCGACCAGTGGGCCTATTACCAGGCCAAGTCGACCAAGGCGCACATCGCCGATGTCGCCGCGGCGCTGGCCACCGAGCCGGCGCAGCGCCAGCGCTTCGTCGACGAGCGCGACAAGGAAGACCGGGCGCGCATCCAGGTCCAGCGCACGGCGGAGAAGCTGCAGGAGGAATCGCGCAGGCTGGCGGCGGAATCCGACGCCAAGCTGCGGCCGCACGAGCGCCTGGCGCTGGCGCTGAGCTGCGTGCAGATCGCCGTGGCGCTGGCGGCCATCACGGTGCTGACGCGGCGGCGCTGGCTGCTGTGGGGCGTCGGGCTGGCGGCGGTGGCCGGCTTCGGCGCGGCGGCCTCCGCATTTCTCGTTTCTTGACGCTCATTTCTTGACGATGTATGAGCTGCTTCAAAGATGACTGATTTGTAACCCATGCGTACTGCATGCGGGACTAGAATCTCCTGCAGTCTTTACGCACTGGGTCATCGATGGATCACGAGTCTTCCCTGATTGCACGTGAAGGGCCGCCGGCTCGCGGCGCCGCCGAGACAGGCCGGCGGCAGGCGGGCCCGGCGCCGTCCGCGGCCGGGTTCGGGCGCAGCCGCTTCGTGCTGGCCGGCTCGGGCTGGGCCTTCGCCTGTTTCGTCCTCCTGTATGCCTTGCCGGGCCTGCTGGGCCACGAGCCGTGGAAGCAGGACGAAACCTATATCGCGGAAATCGTGCGCAGCATGTCGGCCACCGGCGACCTGGTGGTGCCGACCATGGCCGGCGAAACCTTCCTCGAAAAGCCGCCGCTGTTCTACTGGCTTGCCGCGGCGCTCGCCCGGGCCTTTGCCGGCATCCTCCCGATGTGCGACGGCGCACGCCTGGCGGCCGGGGCCTTCGTCCTGCTCGCCTGCGGCGCGGTCGCGCGCTGCGGGCGCCGCTGGCGCGGGCGCGAGTTCGGACGCACCGCCGTCTTCGTGCTGCTGGCCTGCGTGGGACTGGAAGCCTACGCCCACCTGATGCTGACCGACCTGGCCTTGCTGGCTGGCGTGGCGCTCGGCCTTGCCGGGCTGCCGCGATGGCGCCAGTCGCCCGTCGCGAGCGGGCTGGAAATCGGCACCGGCGTCGGCATCGGCTTCCTGGCGAAAGGGCTGCTGGCGCCCGGCGTGTTCGGCCTGAGCGCGCTCCTGCTGCCGCTCTGCTTCAGCCGCTGGCGCCGGCGCGCCTACCTGCATACCGGGGTGGCGGCCCTGGCCGCGGCGCTGCCCTGGCTCGTGATCTGGCCCGCCATCCTGTATGCCCGTTCGCCGGCACTGTTTGCCGACTGGTTCTGGGTCAACAACATCGGGCGCTTCGTCGGCTTTGCCGTTCCCGAGCTGGGCGCCGCCCACGACAGCGGCTTCTGGTCGAGGAATCTGTGGTGGGTGACGCTGCCGGCGCTGCCGCTCGCCCTGCTGAGCCTGTGGCGCGAACGGCGCGCCCTGCGCACCAACGAACTGCTGCAGGCCAACCTGGTCATGGCGGGCGTGATCCTGGGCGTGCTGGTCCTGTCGGCTTCCGCACGCGGCGGCTATGCCTTGCCCTTGCTGATCCCGCTGTCGCTGCTCGGTGCGTCCAGCGCGGTGTCGCCGGGCGCGCGCCTGGAACGCGCCTGGCGCTGCGCCGCCCGGCTGGTTTTCGGCGCCGTTGCCGCCTTGCTGTGGCTGACCTGGGCCTATGTGATGTTTTCCGCCGATCCGCTGCAGCTGCACGGCCTGTATGCCCAGCTGGCGCCGGTGCCGGACCGGCATCCCGATGCCGCCGTCGTCGGCGCCTGCGCGCTGGCGAGCGCGGTGGCGCTGGCGCTGATGTTCTGGCGCGCGCCCCGCCAGGCCGCACTGCAGACATGGGCGGTCGGCCTTGCCCTCTGCTGGCTGCTGGCGGCCGGCCTGTTCTCCCCCTGGGTCGACCAGGTCAAGTCCTACCGCGAGGTCTTCACCTCGATGCGCCCCTTCCTGGCGCCGGATGCGGAGTGCGTCGCCAGTCCCGGACTCGGGGAGAGCGAGCGGGCGATGCTGAGCTATTACACCGGCGTGGTCACGCAAAGAGTGGCGTTGAAGCAGGCTGCCGATTGCCGCCTGCTGCTGGTGGAAGACTGGCGCGGCGAGGCGCCGCACCGGGTCGACGCCCGGCGGTGGGTTGCGATATGGGAAGGGACGCGGCCGGCCGACGACCGCGAACGATTCCGCTTGTACCGGCGCCGGCCTTAGCCGGCGCAGGGCTCAAGCGGCGGCGGCCTCAAGCGGCGGCGGCCGGTGCGGCAAGGCGGGACGCCGGGGGCGCCGGACGGCCGCCGGGCTGGCGTCCACCGGCCGTCTCCGCCAGGCGGAAGCGGCGCATCAGCTGCTCGAGGCGTACCGACTGCTCCTGCATGCTGGACGCGGCGGCGGCGGCTTCCTCGACTAGGGCCGCGTTCTGCTGGGTGGCCTGGTCCATCTGGGTGATCGCCGCGTTGATCTGGTCGATGCCGGCGCTCTGCTCGCGGCTGGCGGCGGTGATCTCGGCCATGATGTCGGCCACGCGCGCCACGCTGGCGACCACTTCCTCGATCGTGGCGCCGGCCTGCTGCACCAGCGTCGTGCCGTTGTTCACCTGGGCGACCGAGTCGCCGATCAGGGCCTTGATCTCGCGCGCCGCGGTGGCCGAACGCTGGGCCAGGTTGCGCACTTCGGACGCCACGACGGCGAAGCCGCGGCCCTGTTCGCCGGCGCGCGCCGCCTCGACCGCCGCGTTCAGCGCCAGGATGTTCGTCTGGAAGGCGATGCCGTCGATGACGCCGATGATGTCGACGATCTTGCGCGAGGCGCCGTCGATGGCGCCCATGGTATCGACCACCTGGCCGACGATCTCGCCGCCGCGCGCGGCCACCTGCGAGGCTGCCTGCGCCATCTGGTTGGCCTGGGTGGCGTTGTCCGCGTTGTGGCGCACGGTGGAAGTGAGTTCTTCCATCGAGGCCGCGGTTTCTTCCAGCGAGCTGGCCTGCTGTTCGGTACGTGCCGACAGGTCGAGGTTGCCGCTGGCGATTTCGGTGGAGCCGGCGGCGATCGTCCGCGAGCCGGCCTGCACCTCGGCCACGACCTTGGCCAGGCCGTCGCTCATGGATTGCATCGCGCGCATCAGGGCGCCGATCTCGTCGCGGCGGCCGTGGTCGTAGGACCCGGTGAGGTCGCCACCCGCCACGGTTTCGGCCGCCTGCACGGCGCGCGACAGCGGACGGACGATGCTGCGCGTGATCGCCACCGCGGCGAATGCGCCCAGCACGATCATCAGGCCGTTCAATAGCAGCACCAGGCGGGAATGCTCCTCATAGGTGGCGCGGCTGTCGCGGGTCATCGTGTCGATGGTGCGGCGCTGGATCGACAGCAGTTCCTGCAGCGCGCCGGAGTAGGCCTGGGCGGCGGGAGCGAAGCCCTCGTCGTAGCGGCGCTCGGCGGTGGCGGAATCGCCGGCCTTCTTGGCATTCATCACCTCGACCTTGGCGGCCTGGTATTTGGCGCGCAGGGCTTGCACTTCCTGCAGCTTGGCTTTTTCTTCCGGCGAGTCGAGCAAAGGTTCGACCTTCTTGATGATCTCGGTGCTGCGGGTGACGCTGTCGGCGATGTCCTTGGCGAAGACGGTGCTGAGGCTGTTGTCGGTACTGCGCGCGATCAGCGAGGTGCGCACGATCGCGGAATAGGTGTTCACGTTCCAGTCGGACACCATGCGTTCCTTGGCCAGCGGCACGGCCAGCATCCTTTCGGTGGCCTCGGCGTTGGCGCGGGCGGTCAGCAGGGCGGAAGCGGTGGCGATGGTGGCGAGCACCAGGATCAGGGCAAAGGCGACGGCGAGGCGGGTGCCGATGCGCGTATGGCGTAGCAAGTACTTCATGTGTCTCCCGTGGTTATTTTTGTAGGGAAAGTATGCGATATTTACTTGCGGTATGGAAATCCTTTCGATAGACGGGCACAATCTGTCGCAAATTTGCAGCGCTCCAGTATTTGTTCAATATCTTCAGGCGCAGCCGAGAATGTCCGCCACCTCGGTAAACGAATCGGCAACCACATCCCAGTCTTCCTCGGCGCGCAGATCCTGGTCCTGGTCCGGGCCGTACTCGTGCGGCCGGCGCACGAACACGGTGTGCATTCCCAGGGCCCGCGCGGCCCGCAGGTCGCCGTTGTGGGCGGCCACCAGCGCCGCCTGGCCGGGCCCGAAGCCGGCGGCCTCCAGCGATGCCAGGTAGGTGGCGGGCTGCGGCTTGTAGCTGCGGGAAATCTCCGCGCCCAGGATGGCGTCCCAGGGCAGGCCGCCGAAGCGGGCCAGTTGCAGCATGCCGGCGATATGGCCGTTCGAGATCGGCGCGATGGCGAAGCGGCGCTTCAGGCGCGCGAGGCCGTCGACGGCATCCGGCCACGGGTCGAGCCGGTCCCAGGCGCGGGTCAGCTCCGCCAGGTCCCGTTCCGGAATATCGTCGACCGCCACGCCATGGCCGGCGAGCAGCCGTTCCAGGTTTTCGCGCTGCAGGACGTCGAGGCGGACCCAGGGCCGCTGGCCCGAACGCACGGTCTCCATCGACGGCTGGTACAGCGCGCGCCAGGCGTTGGCAAAGTCGAAGGGATCGAGTGCGATGTCGTAGCGCTCGAGGAAGGGCGCGGCGGCGCGCGCCACTCCCGAGCGCCAGTCGACCACCGTGCCGAACACGTCGAAGCCGAGGAAGCCGACCTGCTGCAGCCTGCAGTTCATGCCCGCTCCCGCTCAGCCCTGGGCGCCGGCCGCCAGCGCCACGATGGTGCGCGCCAGGCCCGTCAGTACGCGCGCCGTGGCGGCGTAGTCGAGCCCGTCCGGCGTGTCCCCGGCCTGGTCGCCGGCGTCCATCTTGTAGTAGGGGTAGCGCAGGAAGGCGGTGTCCGTGACCATGACGGCGGGATACCCGGGGTGCCCATAGGACGAGCGGCCGGACAGGGTCACGCCCTGCACATAGGCCGGTGCGGCCAGGCCGTGGGAGGACGGTTCGGAAATCGCGCGGAAGGCGGACAGGGCATCCTGCACCCGGCGCGAGGATTCGAGCGTGCCGACGTAGGCGATGAAGCTGCCGGCCTCCGGACGTGCCGCATCGTCCTTCGCGCCGGGCGGGAGTTTGCGGCCGTGGCGCCGCAGCGCATACCAGCCGGCGCCGTGCGGCGCAGGCGCGTCCTCGAGCCGCTGCGCGCTGCCCAGTTTCCCATCCCTGGACCAGGACGGCTCTTCGTCGATGAAGAACACGAACTTCACTTCGGTGCCCTGGCTGGGCCGCAGGTCCTTCAGCAGGCGCGCAAGCTCCAGCACCGCCGCGGCGCCGCTGCCGTCGTCGTCGCCCGGCGCCGGGTCGCAGCGCGCACCGACGATGAAGATGCGCGCCGGCCTGGCGCCGGGCGCGAGATTCGATACCGAGACCTCGATATTGCGCACCAGGCGGGGCGCCTGCGTGCCGCCGGCCTGGTAGCGCTGCCGCCGGATCGCGTAGCCGGCGTCGCGCAGCACGTCCTCGATGTAGCGCGCGGCCCGTTCGCGCCTGGCTGGAATCGCCGTGCCGCGTTCGCCGGCATCGATGGCGGCCACGTGGGCGCGCAGGCGCGAGGCCAGCGAGATCTGCGGCACCGCGGCGCCGGGGCTCACGGTGAACAGCGCCAGCACTACCAGCAGGACGATGGCGACCAGGGCTTTCCAGTGTGCGCGCAGAAAGATTCGCATGACATGAAGACGCCGCAAAAAGAGACCGGGGCCGGCCTGCGATTTCATGATACCGAAATCACAAGCCGGCCCCGGTAGGGCGCTTTCAATTACGCGCGGTAACTCGGGCGCCCGCTCAGCGTGCCGCGGTCGTGTTCCCCGCCGGCTCGGTCCAGCCGCCGCCCAGCACCCGGTACAGCGTGACCTGGTTCTGCAGGCGGGCCAGGTTCGCTTCGATCGCCTGTTGCTGGGCGGTGAACAGCGAACGCTGGGCATCCAGCAGGTCGAGGTAGCTGGCGGTGCCGTTGCGGTAGCGCAGGTCCGACAGGTTGAAGCGGTCGCTTTCCGCCGCCGCCACCGCCTGCTGGGCGCGCAGCTGCTCGCTGAAGGTGGCCTGGCCGGCGAGGGCGTCCGACACTTCGCGGAAGGCGGTCTGGATCGACTTCTCGTAGCGGGCCACGGCGATGTCGCGGCCGGCAACGGCGCTCTCGACGCCGGCGCGGCGGGCGCCGAAATCGAACAGCGGCAGGATCGCCTGCGGCGCGAAGCTCCAGCCGAAGGAGCCGCCCTTGAACAGGCCCGACAGCTCCGAGCTGGCGCTGCCGGCGCTTCCGGTCAGCGAGATGCGCGGGAAGTAATTCGCGCGCGCCGCGCCGATGTCGGCGTTCGCCGCGATCAGCTGCTGCTCGGCCGAGCGGATGTCCGGCCGCGAGATCAGCAGGTCGGACGGCAGGCCCGCCGGCAGGTCCGGCAGGTTGGTCGCCGCCAGGGTGGGGCCGGCCGGCAGGTTGTCCGGGATCGGCTGGCCGACCAGCAGGGTCAGCGCATTCGTGTCCTGCGCGATCAGGCGCTGCTGCTGGGCCAGCACGGTGCGGGCCTGCTCGACCAGCGAGACCGCCTGCTGCAGGTCGAGCTTGGAGATCACACCGTTGTCGAAGCGCAGCTGGGAGAGGCGCAGCGATTCCTCGCGCGTCTTGAGGGTCTGCTGGGTCAGGTCCAGCAGTTCCTTGTCGGCCAGCAGGGCCAGGTAGGTGTTGGCCACCGTGGCGATCAGGCTGATCTGCGCCGTCTTGCGCGCTTCCTCGGTCGCCAGGTACTGCGCCAGCGCCGCGTCGCTCAGGTTGCGCACGCGGCCGAACAGGTCGAGCTCGAAGGCGGACACCGACAGGCCGGCCTGGTAGACGCTGGTCAGGGGCGCGTCGCCGGCCGTCGAGGCGCGGTTGGCGGTCAGGCCCGCATTCACCTGCGGGAAGCGCGCCGCGCGCTGGATCTGGAAGGCGGCGCGCGCCTGCTCGATGTTCAGGATCGAGACGCGCAGGTCGCGGTTGTTCGCCAGCGCCATCTGGATCAGCTGCTGCAGGCGGGCGTCGGCGAAGAAGCGCTGCCAGGCGATGTTGGCCGGCGCTTCAGCCGCCACTGGGTTGCCGCTGTGGACGGTGCCTTCCACGGTCGGGAAGGCGCCGGCCACCGGCGCGGCCGGACGCTCGTACTTGGGCGCCAGGTTCACGCAACCGGTCATCAGCATGGCCAGGGCCAGGGGAGTCAGGACTTTTTTCATGGTTCCGTTCATATTTCTTCTTTCGCAATACCTGCGGCTTCGGCGTGGTGCTCGTAGATCTCCTGCTGGCGCTTGCTGCCCTTGAAGATGCTGCGGACGACCACGAAGAACACCGGCACGAAGAACACGCCGAGCGCGGTCGCGGTGATCATGCCGCCCATCACGCCGGTACCGATGGCGCGCTGCGAAGCCGCGCCGGCGCCGCTGGCGATCACCAGCGGCAGCACGCCGAGGATGAAGGCCAGCGAGGTCATGATGATCGGACGGAAGCGCAGGTGGGCCGCTTCGATCGCCGCTTCGATCGGCGACTTGCCCTGCGCCTGCAGGTCCTTCGCGAACTCGATGATCAGGATCGCGTTCTTCGCCGCCAGGCCGATCACGGTGATCAGGCCGACCTTGAAGTAGACGTCGTTCGGCATGCCGCGCATGGTCGCGGCCAGCAGCGAGCCGAGCACGCCCAGCGGCACCACCAGCAGCACCGAGACCGGGATCGACCAGCTCTCATACAGTGCCGCCAGGGCCAGGAACACCGCCAGCAGCGAGAAGCCGATCAGGACGAACACGGTCGAGCCGGACAGGATTTCCTCGCGCGACTGGCCGGTCCATTCGTAGGCGAAGCCCGCCGGCAGCTTGGCCGCCAGGTTCTGCATTTCCTGCAGCGCGTCGCCCGACGAATAGCCCGGCTTCGGTTCGCCGGTGATGCTCATCGCCGGATAGCCGTTGTAGCGGGTGGTCTGCTGCGGACCGTTGATCCACTTGGTGGAGGCGAAGGCCGACAGCGGCACCGGCTGGCCCTTGGTGTTCAGGGCGTTCAGGCGCAGCAGGTCTTCCGGCTGCATGCGGTCCTTGGCGTCGGCTTGCACCACCACGCGTTGCAGGCGGCCGGCGTTAGGGAAGTCGTTCACGTAGCTCGAACCCAGCGAGGTCGAGATCGCGGTGTTGATCGCGTCGAAGGTCACGCCCAGGGCGTTCGCCTTGTCGCGGTCGATCTCCAGCTGCAGCTGCGGCGCATCTTCCAGGCCTTCCGGACGGATGCCGGTCAGGACCGGGGATTGCATCGCCATGCCCAGCAGCTGGTTACGCGCCTGCAGCAGGGCTGCGTGGCCGAGGCCGCCGCGGTCCTGGAGACGGAAGGAGAAGCCGGCGCCGCGGCCCAGTTCCGGGATCGGCGGCGGGCTCACCACGAAGATGAAGGAATCGCGCAGCGACATCAGGTGGCCCGTGATGCGGCCCGCCAGGCTCTGTGCGTCCGAACCCGGCGCCTTGCGCTCGTCCCAGGACTTCAGCGGGATGAAGGCGAGACCCATGTTCTGGCCCTGGCCCGAGAACGAGAAGCCGGTCACGGACACCATGTCGGCGACTTCCGGCTGCTTCAGCACATAGGCTTCGGCGGCCTTCAGCACGGCGTCGGTACGCTCGGCGGTGGCGCCCGGCGGCAGCTGGATGTTGGCGATGATGTAGCCCTGGTCTTCGTTCGGCAGGAAGGAGTTCGGCATCTTGGTGAACACCAGGCCAACCAGGCCCAGCAGCAGCACGAAGGCGACCAGTGCGCGGCCGGTGCGGCGCAGGATCTTGCCGACGAAACCTTCATAGCGCTTGGCGCCGGTGCTGAAGGTGCGGTTGAACCAGCCGAAGAAGCCGCGCTTCTCCATGTGGTGGCCGGCTTCGACCGGCTTGAGCAGGTGGGCGCACAGCGCCGGGGTCAGCGACAGCGCCAGGAAGGCCGAGAACGCGATCGAGGACACCATCACCGCCGAGAACTGGCGGTAGATGTTGCCGACCGCGCCGGCGAAGAAGGCCAGCGGCACGAACACCGAGATCAGCACCACGGTCACGCCGATGATGGCGCCCGAGATCTGGCCCATGGCCTTGCGGGTCGCCTGCAGCGGCGGCAAGCCTTCCTCGGACATGATGCGCTCGACGTTCTCCACCACCACGATGGCGTCGTCGACCACGATACCGATCACCAGCACCATGCCGAACATGGTCAGCACGTTGATCGAGAAGCCCAGCGCCAGCAGGGTGGCGAAGGAGCCGAGCAGGGCGACCGGCACCACGATGGTCGGGATCAGGGTGTAGCGGATGTTCTGCAGGAACACGTACATCACGATGAACACCAGGATCACGGCCTCGATCAGGGTCTCGATGACCTGGCTGATCGAAATCTGGATGAACTTGGTGGAATCGTAAGGAATCGCGTACTTCATGCCATGCGGGAAGTACTTCTGCAGCTCGGCCATGCGGGCCTTGATCAGGTTGGCGGTCTCGAGCGCGTTACCGGTCGGCGACAGCTGCACGCCGATACCGCTGGACGGCTTGCCGTTCAGGCGTGCCGAGGTCGAATACGCCTGGCCGCCGATCTCGATGCGGGCCACGTCCTTCAGGCGCACGGTGGAGCCGTCCGGATTCGCGCGCAGCACGATGTTGCCGAACTGTTCGACGGTCGACAGCTGGCCGGTCACGACCACGGTCGCGGTGATCTGCTGGCCGACGGCCAGCGGCAGGTCGCCGATGGTGCCGGACGCCACCTGGGCGTTCTGGGCGCGGATCGCGTTGTTGACGTCGGAGGCGGACAGCTTGAAGCCGACCAGCTTGGCCGGGTCGATCCAGATGCGCATCGCCTTCTCGGTACCGAACAGCTGGGCCTGGCCCACGCCCTTGATACGCTGGATCTCGGGCAGCACGTTACGCGAGGCGTAGTCGCCCAGCGCGATCGGGTCCCAGTTCGGGTCGTCCGAGGAGAGGATCGTGAACAGCAGGAAGTTCGAGCGGGCCTTGTCGACGCGCACGCCCTGCTGGGTCACGGCCGCCGGCAGGCGCGGGGTCGCGCGCGACAGGCGGTTCTGGACGTCGACCTGGGCCAGGTCGGGATCGGTACCGGTCTCGAAGGAGATCGTGATGGAGCCGGTGCCGTTGGCCTGGCTGGTCGACTCCATGTAGACCATGCCGGGCGAACCGTTCATCTCGCGCTCGATCACGGAGATGACCGAGTCCTCGAGGGTTTGTGCGGAAGCGCCCGGGTAGGCGACGCTGACGACGATCGACGGCGGCGCCACGGTCGGGTATTGCGCGATCGGCAGCTGCTTGATGGCGACGCCGCCAAGCACCATGATGAACAGCGCGATCACCCAGGCGAAAATTGGGCGGTCAATAAAAAAACGAGCCATTGGGAAGTCCTGTTTCTATTGTTGCTCTTACTGGCGGGTATTGCCCGTGCCGGCGCCGGCGGCCGGCGAACCGGCCTTCGGCGTATCGGCCGTACGGCTGGCCGGGGCGCTGTTACTGTTTTGCGGAGTCCATGCCACCGGCTGGACCGGGGTGCCCGGCGGCAGCATCTGCAGCTTCTGGAAGCCGTCGACCATCACTTTCTCGCCTTCCTTCAAGCCGTCGGTGACGACCCAGTCGGCGCCTTCCTGCGAGGCGATCTTGACGGTGCGCGGGGTCGGCTTGTTGTCGGCGCCGATCACCATCACGGTGTCGCCGGTCTGGCCGCCGCGGGTCACGGCCTGCTGCGGCACCAGGATGCCCGACGGCAGCTCGGCCTGGGCCAGGCGCACGCGCACGTACTGGCCCGGCAGCAGGGCGTTGTCCGGGTTGGCGACCTGGGCGCGCAGGGTAACCTGGCCGCTGGTCGGGTCCACGGTCACGTCCGAGAACAGCAGCTTGCCTTTGCGGCCCAGTTCGCTACCGTCGTCGAGGATCACCGACACCGGGATCGCCGAGTCGATGCCGCGGTTGCCGGCGCTCTTGCGCAGGCGCTGCAGTTCGGCGGCGGACTGGGTGATGTTCAGGTAGACGCTGTCGGTCTGCTGGATCAGCGCCATCTGGGTCGCTTCGGTGCTTGATACCAGCGCGCCTTCGGTCACGAGGGCGCGGCCGATGCGGCCCGAGATCGGCGCGTAGACGTTCGCATAGCCATAGTTGATCTGGGCGATCTTCACCTGCGCCTTGGCGGCGTTGACGTCGGCCTCGGCCTGCTTGGCGGCGGCGACGGCATTGGTGAACTCCTGCTTGCTGACCGCATTGGCTTCCACCAGCGGCTTGTAGCGCTCGACGGTGGCCGAGGCCGAGGTCAGGTTGGCCTGGGCGCGGCCGAGCGAGGCCTGGGCGCTGTTGAGCTGTGCCTGGTAGGGTTCCGGATCGATCTGGAACAGGGACTGGCCCTGCTTTACCATGCTGCCCTCGGTGAACAGGCGCTTCAGGACGACGCCGTTGACGCGGGCACGCACCTCGGCCACGCGGATCGCTTCGACGCGGGCCGGCAGTTCGGTTTGGAGGGCGACCTGCTGGAACTTGGTCGTGATGACGCCGACTTGCGGCGCCGGCATCTTGCCGCCGGGGGCGCCGGCACCGGCTTGGGCGGCATCCTTGTGGCCGCAGCCCGACAGCAGCGCCAGGGCGGTCAGGGTGCACGCGGCAATCCTGGTCAGATTCAGGGTAGATGGTTGGGCAGAACGCATTAAGTGCTTCCTTCTGTTAAAAAAAGGACAAAACCGTCCTGCGGCACTACTCCTGCACCGCACAACGATTCGTCACTGGCTTTTAGGTAAACGGGGATATACTATCACGAGTGTATGTTTAATGTTTCTTGACCACCAAATAATGGAGATAGGCGCCAATGGCCCGCAGAACCAAAGAAGAGGCCGCTGCCACGCGTGACAGCATTCTTGATGCTGCAGAGAAATTGTTCGTTGAACAGGGTGTTTCGAGAACCACCTTGCAGCATATCGCAACCGCTGCCGGTGTGACGCGCGGGGCCATTTATTGGCACTTCGACGACAAGGGCGCCTTGTTCAACGCGATGATGGAACGCGCGATCCTGCCGCTGGAGGCGGAGCTGCAGGTGCTGGACGAGGCCGATTCGAGCGATCCGATGGCCGACTTGCGCGAGTACATGCTGGCCGTGCTGCGCCGCACGGTCGAGGACCCGGTGGCCCGCCGCGTGTTCGAGATCGCCATGCTGAAGGTAGAATTCGTCGACGAGCTGGATGTGGTGCGCTGCCGCCGCCAGCATAGCCTGAACCAGTGGATGGCGCGCGTCGAACGCCGCATCAAGCTGGCCGCCGACCAGGGCCTGATCTCCTGCAAGGTCGAGCCGCGCATGCTGGCGCTGGCGATGTGGACCATGATCGACGGGCTGGTCCGCAACTGGATGTTCGCGCCCCAGAGTTTCGATTTGCTCGAGTTGGGGAAGAGCGTGATCGATCCGTATATGGCGGGCTTGCGGGCGGGGCGGGCCTGATGGGGCTTGCCGACACTGCCGGTCCTCGCCTGGTTGCTGCTGGGCCGCATCGAGCGCCGCCCATCGCCCTGTGCCATCCGGTGTATCGCGCCGAATGCGTGCCCGGTTTCGGGATGAGGATGAGCGTGTTCCCGGGCGCCATCCTGCCGATGATCGCCGCGCTGGTCTTCGCCGCCGTCGGCGCGCTGCCGTATTACGGCGTCCGTTTCATCTGGTCGAGGCTGTCGCACTGGCGCGCTAGCTCATGAGATTGTTGCTGGCATTCCTGCTCGGCCTCGGCTGCGCCCCTTCGCTCCTGGCCCAGCCGCTGCCGTTCGCCGGCCGCTGGCTGCTGGACGATCGGCCGGCGTCACAAGCCACCTATACCGTCCTGAGCGTCAAGGACGATCGCCTGCGCTGGAGCGGACTAAATAAATCGGTCCCGCCCTGCGAGCAGGAATTCGTGCTGAAAAAGGAAAGGCCCGGCACGGTGTACCTCGATGGGAGCGGCACCAGATTCCTGGCCGGCTTCCCGGGCAGCATCCCGACTTATCTGCTGACCCTGCGCAGCAGCACCTGCGGCCGTGCCGGCGAAGATGTGAGGATCCGTTATCCGCTGATCTACGATACCCAGCACATCGAAGTCATCGAATACGAGAACGGCAAACCGGTGAGTTCGCGGCGCTTTCACCGCAAGAAATGAATTCGTTCGGAAGGTCAATGCACATCGGCCGGCACTTCTTCAGGGGATCCTGCGCGCAGCATTGCAATCAAGCCTTCCAGCGCCAGCGAGGCCTCGCCGCGCCACACCAGGTGGGTCCGGTTCTCCGCGATGCGCGCCGGCAGCGCGTGCTGTCGCACCTTGTCCGCGGCCTGCAGCGCGCCGAGCACGCTCCGCGGCACGACGGCAAAGCCGGTGCCGGCCGCCACGCAGGCGATCATGCCCTGGTAGGAACCGAATTCGAGCACCCGTTCGACCGTCACGTTTTCGCTGCCCAGCCATTCGTCGAGGCGCCGCCGGTAGGAGCAGCCGTGGGTAAAGGCGATCATGGTCAGGCGGCCGAGGTCCTTCGCATCGCGCACCGGACCCGTGGCAAGCGGCGTGATCAGCACCAGCTTTTCGCGGAACACCGGCAAGGCTTCCAGCTCGGGCGCCGTGAAGGGCTCGGACACGAAGGCCGCTTCGATCTCGAAGTTCCTCACCGCCTTGAGCAGGGCGCCGGTGGTGCCGGTGACGAGCTCCACCACCACGCCCGGATGTTCTTCGTGGAAGCGCGAGAGGATGGGCGCCAGGCGGCTGCCGGCCGTGCTTTCCAGCGAGCCGAGGCGGAACACGCCCTGCGGCTTGCCGCTGCGCAGCTCGTCGACGGCCTCGTCGGCCAGGCGCAGCAGGCGGGTCGCGTAGTTCAGCAGCGTCTTGCCTTCGGCGGTCAGGCTGAGCGAGCGGCCGTCGCGGCGGAACAGGCGCACGCCGAGGTAGTCTTCCAGTTGCCGGATGCGGGTGGTGACGTTGGACGGCACGCGGTGCAGCTTTTCCGCGGCCCGGTTCACGCCGCCCTCGCAGACGACGGTACGGAAAATGAGCAGGGCTTCGAGGTCGATCGTTCTCATAAAGAGAATGATAGTCCATTTTTATTCATTAGTCAGCGCGCCCGGCTTGCGCTTTAATACAGGCATGGATAGCACGACACTTCCCCTTGCCGCCAGGAGCGGCCGCGTTGCCGCCGCCGTCTGCGCCGCGGCCATGATCTCGCTGGCGGTGGCCATGGGCATCGGCCGCTTCGCCTTCACGCCCCTGTTTCCGCTGATGGTGAGGGACGGGCTGCTCGACAGCCACGCCGGCGCCATGCTCGCCGCCGCCAACTACCTGGGCTACCTGGCCGGTGCGCTGGCGGCCTCGCGCCTGCGCATCAAGCCGGCGCTGCTGCTCGCCCTCGGACTGGCCGGCACCGTGCTGATCACGGCGGCGGTCGGCTGGACCGCCTCCGGTTTCTGGTGGGCCGTGCTGCGCTTCCTGGCGGGCGTGATGAGCGCCTGGACCCTGGTCGCGACCAGCGCCTGGGGCCTCGGCTGGCTGGCGGCGATCGGGCGTCCGGACCTGGCCGGCGTCCAGTTTTCCGGTGTCGGCATCGGCATCGCCGCCGCCGGCCTGTTCTGCCTGCTGCTGGGGAGCGCGCTGCCTTCGCCGCAACTGTGGATCGGCCTGGCGGCGCTGGGCGCGCTGGCGTCGGCCCTGCCGCTGGTGCTGAGCCGCAGCCTGCCGACGCCACCGCCGCCGGCCGCCGCCGCCGCTTCCATCGGGCCCGCCGCGCCGCAAGCCACCTTCGGCCTGGTCGTTTGCTATACCCTGTTCGGCTTCGGCTACATCCTGCCCGCCACTTATCTGCCGGCGCTGGCGCGGCAACTGGTCGACGACCCCGCCGTGTTCGGCCTGGCCTGGCCGGTGTTCGGCACGGCGGCGGCCATCTCCACGGTGCTGGTGTCCTGGCGCCTGGCGAAGGCGCCGCGCCTGGGCGTGTGGGCGAGCGCCCACCTGCTGATGGCGGTCGGCGTGCTGCTGCCGGCCGTGTGGACTTCGCTGGCCAGCGTGACCCTGGCGGCGCTGCTGGTGGGCGGCACCTTCATGGTCATCACCATGGTCGGCATGCAGGAAGCGCGGGCGCGCGCCGAAGGACAGGCCACGCGCGTGCTGGGCCGGATGACGGCAGGCTTCGCAGTCGGCCAGCTGGCGGGGCCGCTGGTCAGCGCGGGCATCGCCCGCCTGACGGCTACCGAGGCCGCGGCCCTGCACATGGCGCTGGCGCTGTCGGCGCTGGGATTGCTGGGCAGCGCGGCCTGGCTGTGGAAAACGAACTCGCACATTGCACATCGAAGGGAGAAACCATGAATCCGAACCGGAGCCAGCAATTCCTTGAGCGCCTTGCGCTCCAGTATCCAATCATCCAGGCGCCGATGGCCGGCGTGTCGACGCCGAGCATGGCGGCGGCCGTGTCCAACGCCGGCGGCCTGGGATCGCTGGGACTCGGGGCGAGCAATGCCGCCCAGGCGCGCCAGATGCTGGAAGAGACGCGCGCCCTGACCAGCCGCTCCTTCAACGCGAACGTGTTCTGCCATGTGCCGGCGCGCCGCGACGCGGAGCGCGAAGCGGCCTGGCTCGGCCACCTCGCGCCCCTGTTCGCCGATGCGGGCATCGCGGCGCCTTCTTCGCTCGACGAGATCTACAAATCCTTCAACGAAGACGAAGACATGTTCCGCATGCTGCTCGAGCTGCGTCCGGCGGTCGTGAGTTTCCATTTCGGCCTGCCGTCCGCCGAACGGCTGGCCGCCTTTCACGAGGCGGGCGTGTTCACGATGGCCACCGCCACGAATTTGCGCGAAGCCGGGATCATCGAGCGGGCGGGCGTGAAGGCGATCGTGGCCCAGGGCATCGAGGCCGGCGGCCACCGCGGGATGTTCGATCCGGAACAAAGCGACGAAGGCCTGAGCACCTCGGTGCTGGTGCGCCTGCTGGTCAGGAAGACCGGCCTGCCGATCGTCGCCGCCGGCGGCATCATGGACGGCGCCGGCATCAGGGCCGCGCTGGACCTGGGCGCGGTGGCGGCGCAGCTGGGGACCGCCTTCATCCTGTCGCCGGAATCCTCGGCCAGTGCCGCCTACCGCGCCAACCTGAAGAGCGAACGGGCCGAGGCCACGCGCATGACCGCGGCCATTTCCGGACGCCCGGCGCGCGGCATGCTCAACCGCCTGATCGCCCACGGCGACGCCGCCGGCAGCCCGCCGGCGGCCGCGTATCCGGTCGCCTACGATGCGGCCAAGCAGCTGCACGCCGCGGCGGCCAAGGCCGGCAACCACGAGTTTGCGGCGCAGTGGGCAGGGCAGGGAGCGCCGCTGGCGCGCGAGATGCCGGCGGCGGAGATGCTGCAGCAGCTTGCTGCCGAGATGGCGATGTAAACGGAAAACGGCGGCATGCATGCCGCCGTTCGATCGTCGTGCTCGCGCATCGATAGCCATCCTCCCCGCGAAGGCGGGGAGGATGACGTGTTAGCGCAGCTCCTCGATCATCTTCTTCAGCTTGACCGAATCCGCCACGAAGGCACGGATACCCTCGGCCAGCTTCTCGGTGCCCATCGCGTCTTCGTTCAGCATGAAGCGGAAGGTCTTCTCGTCCATCGCGATCTTCTCGATGTTTGCCGATTGGTCGGCCACCAGCTTGCGCTCGACGGTCGCGTCGGCGTCGGACAGCTTCTGCAGCAGGTCCGGCGAGATGGTCAGCAGGTCGCAGCCGGCCAGTTCCAGGATCTGCGAGGTGTTGCGGAAGCTCGCGCCCATCACTTCGGTCTTGTAGCCGAACTTGCGGTAGTACTGGTAGATGCGCTTGACCGACTGCACGCCCGGATCGTCGGCGCCCTGGTAGTCGGTGCCGGTCGATTTCTTGTACCAGTCGTAGATGCGGCCGACGAACGGCGAGATCAGCTGCACGCCCGCTTCGGCGCAGGCCACGGCCTGGCACAGCGAGAACAGCAGGGTCAGGTTGCAGCGGATGCCGTCCTTTTCCAGGATCTCGGCGGCGCGGATGCCTTCCCAGGTCGAGGCGATCTTGATCAGCACGCGCTCGCGCTTGATGCCGGCGGCTTCGTACAGGGCGATCAGTTCGCGGCCCTTGGCCACGGTCGCTTCGGTATCGAAGGACAGCGCGGCGTCGATCTCGGTCGAGACGCGGCCCGGCACGAACTTGAGGATCTCGACGCCGAAGGCGATCAGCAGGCGGTCGACGATCTCTTCGACCGAAGCGCCGTTGGCGTCGGCGACGGCTTTTTCCAGCAGCGGACGGTATTCCGGCTTCTGGACCGCCTTCAGGATCAGCGAGGGATTGGTGGTTGCGTCTTGCGGCGCGTAGGCCTTGATCGACTGGAAGTCGCCGGTGTCGGCCACCACGGTGGTGTACTGCTTGAGCTGTTCGAGTTGGTTCATGGTGCGTGGCAAGTGATGTGAGATACGGATTCCGTGATTGTACCGTACCGGCAGCCGGTGATTTATTCGAAAAAACGCATACCGGCATATGGCGCCGCACGGCACCGGGCCAGGCGGCTGGCCAGATTGCCGACGTGGGCCTCGAGCCGGTGGCCGTCCGGATCCAGGAAATAAAAGGAGTCGCCTTCGCTCTTGTTTGTTCGCCATTCGACTACGCCGGCCTCGAGCAGGCGCGCACGGAAGGCGGCGAAATCGCCCTGGGCGATATCGAAGGCGTAGTGCGTATAGTCCGGCTCAGCGGGGGCGGCGCGCTTGCCGTCGAGCGACAGGCACAGCCACAGCCCGCCCAGGCTCAGGTAGGCGCCCGTGTTCCAGATCGCGGCAGGCCTGAAGCCGAGCAGGTCCTTGTAAAAGGCGAAACTGCGTTCCAGGTCGGCAACGGCCAGGGTCAGGTGATTCAGTCCGCTCAGCAATCGGTGGCGTCCAGGAAGGCCGCGACCATGCGCTCCAGGCCGGCCTTGTCCTCGTCCGAGAAACGCTCCAGCTTCGGGCTGTCGATATCGAACACGCCGACCAGCTTGCCGTTCTTGATGACCGGAATCACGATTTCCGAGGCCGAGGCCGAATCGCAGGCGATGTGGCCGGGGAAGGCGTGCACGTCCGGCACCACGATGGTTTCGCGCTGCACGGCGGTGGTGCCGCAGACGCCGCGGCCGAAGGGGATGCGGGCGCAGGCCGGCTTGCCCTGGAAAGGGCCGACCAGCAGGTCCTGGCCTTCACCCTTCTTGCTCGGCACGGTGAAATAGAAGCCGGCCCAGTTCAGGTCGGCAAGGGTGTCGTAGACCAGCGCCGAAAACTGCGAGGCATTGGCGGTGAGGTCGCGCTCGCCTTCGAGGACGCTGGCGACCTGGCGTACCAGCAGGTCATAGTCGGGGCGGGTGCTGCGTTCGGGATTGATGTGCATGGCGTGAGTTCGAAGGAACTGATCGGAAAGCGATATTTTACCGCCAGCATGGCAATACTGCCGGGCCGAACCGGCGCGTCGCCTACAGCCATCGCAAGCTCGAAAGCGATGTTCCTTTGACCACGGGCCGGGCTACGACTTCTGAATCTGGCGCAGGGCCGGCACGATGGCATGCAGGCTGTCGACCTCGCAGGTCGGTACGGCTTCGCCCGCATTGCCCAGCCTGCCCGGATTGAACCAGCAGCTGTCGATGCCGAAGCGGTTGGCGCCGAGGATGTCGGCGTCCAGCCGGTCGCCGACGATGACGGTTTCATGCTTCGCAAAAGCGCGCGCCATCTTTGCCGCGTAGTCGAAGAAGCGGCTGTCCGGCTTGGCGTAGCCGCAAGCCTCGGAGGTCGAGACGAAGGAGATGTGGTCCTTCAGACCCGAGCTGGCGATGCGGCGGGTCTGGATGTGCTCGACGCCATTGGTGATGATGCCGACTTCGCCGATGGCCGACAAGGTTTCGCAGACCTGCCTGGCGCCGTCGATGAGGACGACCGTGTCCGACAGCGACTCGAGATAGAGGTGGCTGGCGGCGGCCGGATCGAGGTCGAGGGCGTTCTGCGCGAAGGTGCGGCGGAAGCGTTCGACTTTCAGGAAATCCTTCGAGACGGTTCCCAGCTCGAATTCCTTCCACAGCGCGATATTGATCGCCTGGTAACGCGGGAACAGGGCTTCGATGCCGTCTTTCAGGCCGAGCGCCTGCATGGTGCGCACGAAGGACAGTTGTTCGGATGCCTTGAAGTCGAGCAGGGTGTCGTCGAGGTCGAACAGGAAGAGCGTATGTTTCATCGGCTATATATTAGCCGAGCATGCGAACTCTGTCTCAGGTGGTCAGCGGCGTCATGACCAGCTTGCCGAAGGCGGGGCGCGCCGCAAGGCGGTCGAACCATGCCTGCAGGCCGGGCAGGGGCTCGCGTTCGATCGGCAGCGCGAACCAGCGCCAGGCCGCGCAGCCGGCGGCGATATCGCCCACCGTGAACGTGGCGCCGCCGACGTAATCCTGTCCGCCCAGATGGCCGTCGAGAATGCGCATCGCGGACAGGGCGGCGATACGCTGCTCCTCGATCCGTGCCGGATCGCGGTCGGCCGCGGGCGTGCGCATGAAGGCGCGGAACAGGGGCAGCAGGGCCGGCCACAAGGTCGAATTCGTCCAGTCCATCCAGCGCTCGGCGTCGGCACGCGCGCGGGGATCGAGCGGCAACAGGCCGTCCTGCGCATAGCGACCCGCGAGATACCTGACGATGGTGTTGGATTCCCAGACCACGAAGCCGTCGTCGTCGATGGTAGGCACCAGGCCGTTCGGATTCAGGCTGCGGAAGGCCGGCGTGCCGACCACGCCGAAGTGGCGGCCGGCGTCGATGCGGCGATAGTCGAGCGCCAGCTCCTCGCAGCACCAGAGGACCTTCTGCACATTGATCGAATCGGCATTGCCCCAGACGGTAATCACGGCGCCGCTATCAACCGATGAAGGAATCGAACTGCATGTCGAATTCCTGCAGCGCCTTCTGCGCATTCTGCATCTTCTTCCTGAATTCCGGGCCGCGCTGCAGGGCCAGGCCGACCGCCAGCACGTCGATCACGACCAGGTAGGCCAGGCGCGCCGAAATCGGCGTGTAGGGGTCGGTCGCGAACACCAGGTCGATCGGGATCAAGAGGCTGGCCATGTCCGCCAGCGGCGTGCCGGAGGGCGCCAGCACGATCACCTCGGCGCCGCCGCGGCGCGCCAGTTTCGCCGAACGGGTGAGTGCGGGGTTGTTGCCGCGCTGGGAGATCGCCACCACCACGTCGCCTTCGCGCAGCAGGGCCGCGGCGATCGAGTGGATGGCCGGATCCGTGTAGGCGATGGTCGGCACGCCGGAGCGGAAGAACTTGTGCTGGGCGTCGGCGGCCACGAAGCCGGAGGTGCCCTGGCCGTAGAACTCGATCTTGTTGGCGCGCGACAGGACGTCCAGCGCCTTCTGGATCAGCTCCGGCTTGAGGTTGTTGCGCAGGTCGAGCAGGGTGTTGATCGAGCGGCTGCAGATCTTGTTGACCAGGTCGGCGGCGAGGTCGTCCTGGGCCGGCTGCTCGGTGGCGCCGGGCAGGGCCAGCGCCAGGCCTTGCGCCAGCTTCAGCTTGAACTCGTGCCAGCCGTCGTAGCCGAGGGTGCGGCAGAAGCGCACCACGGTCGGCTCCGACACCTGGGCGGCGCGCGCCAGCGCGGTGATGTTCTGGCTGACGGTGGCGCTGGGCGAGGCCAGCACGGCGAGCGCCACCTTGCGTTCGGATTTCGACAGCGAGTCGAGCTGGGTGCGGATGGAATCGAGCAGCACGGGGTCGGCGTCCTTAATCTTCCGGCAGCGCTTCTTCGCGCCACTGCAGGCCGTCGCGGCCGATCAGGGCGCTGGACGCGGCCGGGCCCCAGGTGCCGGAGGAGTAGGGTACCGGCGAAGTGTCGTCCTGCTCCCAGTAATCGAGGATGGGCTCGACCCATTCCCAGGCCGCTTCCAGCTCGTCGCCGCGCATGAACAGGGTCAGCTGGCCGCGCAGTACATCCAGCAGCAGCCGTTCGTAGGCTTCCATGCGCGGCGCCTTGAACTGCTCGCGGAAATCGAGTTCGAGCTCGGCCTGCTTCAGGCGCATGCCGTCGCCCGGGGTCTTGGACATCAGGTTCAGCGACAGGCCCTCGTCCGGCTGCAGGCGGATCACCAGGCTGTTCGGCTGGAAGCTGGAGGTCGGCTGGTTGAAGATCGAGTGCGGAATCGGCTTGAAGCGCACGACGATCTCGGCCAGGCGGTCGGCCATGCGCTTGCCGGTGCGCAGGTAGAAGGGCACGCCGGCCCAGCGCCAGGTATCGATCTCGGCCTTCATGGCGACGAAGGTCTCGGTCTTCGACTGCTTGGGCGCGCCCGGCTCGTCGCGGTAGCCCGGCACCGGCTGGCCGTCGACGTAGCCGGCGCGGTACTGGCCGCGCACGATGTTCTGCGTCAGCGTGGTCGGGGTGAAGCGCTTCAGCGAGCGCAGCACCTGCAGCTTGGAATCGCGCACGGCGTCCGGCGCGATCGAGGTCGGCGGTTCCATGGCGACGATGCACAGCAGCTGCAGCAGGTGGTTCTGCAGCATGTCGCGCAGGGCGCCGGAATTGTCGTAGTAGCCGAGGCGGTTGCCGACGCCGATCTTCTCGGCGATGGTGATCTGCACGTCCGAGATCCACTCGCGGCGCCACAGCGGCTCGAACAGGACGTTACCGAAGCGCAGGGCCAGCAGGTTCTGCACGGTTTCCTTGCCCAGGTAGTGGTCGATCCGGTAGATCTGCGATTCGGCGAAGACCTTGCCGACGTCCAGGTTGATCTGCTTGGCCGACTCCAGGTCGCGGCCCAGCGGCTTTTCCAGCACCACGCGCGAGTTCGGCGTCGCCAGGCCGCTGGCGGCCAGGTTGTCGCAGATCCTGGCGAACAGCGAGGGCGGGGTGGCCAGGTAGTAGACGCGGGTCAGGGACTCGTCCTTGCGCAATGCCTCGGCCAGGCCGGCGTAGCTCTTCAGGTTGACGGCATCGACGGATACCCAGGTGATGCGGTCCAGGAATTTCTTCCAGGCGGCTTCGTCGACGCTTTCCTTGATGTGCGGTTTCGAATTCGTCTCGACCATCTGCAGGAAGCCTTCCTGCGTCATCTCTTCGCGGCCCACGCAGATGATGCGCGCGCTCGAGGGAAGGTCGTTGGCGACGTCGCGGGCATACATCGCGGGCAGGAGTTTGCGCATCGCGAGGTCGCCGCTGCCGCCGAAGAAAACGAGATCGAAATCGGAAAGAGCCATGGAGTATCTGATCGAAAGGAGGAGGGATAAGCTTGAGTTGTAAATTTACTACACGAATATTGATCGCGCAAGAAAATTTACTACGTCATCGAGCGATCCGAAAAAATATGGTGCCACATCCATTCAAGGGTCGGCGCCTAGGGTGGGCACACCGTGCCCACGCGACATCAGCCGCGGTATTCCGGCATCTCGAGCCCGGCCACATCGACACGGAACGCCAGCACCTTGCCGCTATTCGGCATCGCCGCCAGCTCCTCCGCCGGACGGCCGCCGCAAGCACTGGTCACGTACAGGGTGCGCAGGTCCGGGCCGCCGAAGCACACCGCGGTCGGGCACTTCACCGGCAAATCCACCTGCTGCAGCAGCTCGCCGGTGGGCGACAGCTTCAGGATGCGGCCGCCTTCGTACATCGCGATCCAGTAATTGCCTTCGCTGTCGAGCGCGGCGCCGTCGGGACGGCCGCCATAGGTGCCCGAAGTCTTGTCCGCCTCGAAAGTGACCAGGTTGCGGCGGTTCGACGCGGTACCGCTGGCGAGGTCGTAGTCGTAGCAGTCGATGCGGTGGCTGGTGGTATCGGCGTGGAACATGGTCTTGCCGTCCAGGGACCAGGCCAGGCCGTTCGAATTGGTCATGCCGCCGCTCCAGGCCAGGCGCAGCTTGCCCCTTTCCAGCACGTACATCTCGGCCTTCGGCTGGTCGCGCGGTTCGTAGATGGTGCCGACCCAGAAGCGCCCGGCCGGGTCCACGCGGCCGTCGTTGAAGCGCATGACCTTCGTATCGTAGGGCGCGGGCGCGATGTCGTCGACTTCGCCGCTGCTGGTATTCAGGTAGACGAAACCGTTGCGGGTCGAGATCACCAGGTTGTTGTCGATGTCGATCGCCAGCGCCGACGGTTCGCTGTCCATCTTCCACGCCGAATACTTGCCGCTGGCCGGATGCAGGCGGTGCACGGTCAGAGCGGGAATGTCGACCCAGTACAGCGCCGATTCGACCGCATGCCAGATCGGGCATTCGCCGGTCTTCATCGCCTCGTCGTGCACTACCAGGAAATGTTCGGTTTTCATGAGGACTCCTTCCTGAGACTCAGATGGCGGCCTTGGCGCGCGCGATCAGGCCATTGGTCGAGCTATCGTGCCCGGCCGGCTGCGATTCTCCGTTCAGCTCCGCCTCGATCTTCTTGGCCAGCACCTTGCCCAGCTCGACGCCCCACTGATCGTAGCTGTTGACGTCCCACAGCGCGCCCTGCACGAAGACCTTGTGCTCGTACAGCGCGATCAGGGCGCCCAAGGTGGCCGGGTTCAGGTAATCCATCAGGATGGTGTTGCTGGGGCGGTTGCCCGGGAAGGTCTTGTGCGGGACCAGGCGTTCGATTTCTTCCGCCGGCTGGCCGGCGAGGTCGGCGCGTACCTCGTCCGCGGTCTTGCCCTTCATGAAGGCTTCCGATTGCGCGAAGCAGTTGGCCAGCAGGGCCGCGTGGTGGTTGTGGAATTCATGGGCCGGACGCAGGGCGGCGATGAAATCGATCGGTGTCACGTCCGTGCCCTGGTGCAGCAGCTGGAAGTAGGCGTGCTGGCCGTTGGTGCCGACGTCGCCCCAGATCACCGGACCGGTCTCGTAGTCGGTGATGGTGTCGCCGGCGCGCGTGACGCGCTTGCCGTTGCTTTCCATGTCGAGCTGCTGCAGGTAGGCCGGGAAGCGGTTCAGGTCCTGGTGGTAGGGGGCGATCGAGACCGAGGCGCAGTCGAGGAATTCGCGGTTCCAGAAGCCGACCAGGGCCAGGATCATCGGCAGGTTCTGCTCGATCGGGGCGGTGCGGAAGTGCTCGTCCATGGCGTGCGCGCCGGCCAGGAAATCGCTGAAGTAGCCGAAGCCCACGCACAGCGCGACCGGCAGGCCGATCGCCGACCACACCGAGTAGCGGCCGCCGACCCAGTCCCAGAACGGGAACATGTTGGCCGGGTCGATGCCGAAGGTCTTGATGGCTTCGACGTTGGTCGATACCGCGACGAAGTGCTTGGCGAGCGCTTGTTCAGCTGACTGAGCCGGCGCGTTCTGCAGGAACCAGGCGCGGGCCGTGTTCGCGTTCATCATGGTCTCGGCCGTGGTGAAGGTCTTCGAGGCGATGATGAAGAGCGTGGTTTCCGGATTCACGCGCGACAGCGCGGCGTCCATGTCGTGGCCGTCGACGTTGGAGACGAAGTGCATGGTCAGGCGCGGATGGGCGAACTGGCGCAGCGCCAGGCAGACCATCTTCGGGCCGAGGTCGGAGCCGCCGATGCCGATGTTGACGACGTCGGTGATTTCCTTGCCGGTGTAGCCCTTCCACGAACCGTTGCGCACGCTGTCGCTGAAGGTCCGGATATGGTCCAGCACGGCATGCACGTCGCCGGTCACGTCCTGGCCGTCCAGCGTGAAAGGCTTGTTGCGCGGTGCGCGCAGGGCGGTGTGGAGGACGGCGCGGTTTTCCGTCAAGTTGATCTTCTCGCCGGCAAACATGGCGTCGCGCAAACGCTCGACGCCGCGCTCGCGCGCGAGTTGCGCCAGCAGTTCAAGCGTGCGCCCGTCCAGGCGGTTTTTTGAATAGTCTAGAAACAGCCCGGCGGCCTCGCAGGAGAGGCGTTCGAAGCGCTGCGGATCTTGTGCGAACAGCTCGCGCATCTGCCATTCCCGGGCCTGGGAAGCATGGTTACGGAGCGACTGGTAGCTGGCGGTGCTAGTGAGAAGAGGTTGGCGCATAGGTAGTGGTGGCGACGGACGGTATGATGACATTTTATGCAGATTATCGAATCATACAGGAAGCGGGCGTAAAATCACTACAAATTATGTTCAGGGATGCGTGGGCACGGTGTGCCCACCCTACCGTAGGGCGGGCACACCGTGCCCGCGATCAATGTTTGCACATCCCGATACGTCATGCGAAAACGGGGCGCTGGCATGCGCCCCTTCGTATTTTGTAGTAAAATTTCAGAAATCCAATTCATAAGGAACGATCATGGCGGTGCATCCCGTAGTAGAGAAGGTGACCCAACGCATCATCCAGCGTAGCCGGCCCTCGCGCCAGGCTTACCTGGCGCACCTGGACGCGGCACGCGTCAAAGGCGTCCAGCGCGGGACGCTGGCGTGCACGAACCTGGCGCACGGCTTTGCGGCATTCCCGGCCAGCGACAAGCTCAAGCTGCGCGAGCAGAAGCAGCCGTCGGTGGCCATCGTTTCCTCGTACAACGACATGCTGTCGGCCCACCAGCCCTTCGAGTACTTCCCGAAAGTGATCAAGGACGCGGTGCGCGACGTCGGCGCGGTGGCCCAGTTCGCCGGCGGCGTGCCCGCCATGTGCGACGGCATCACGCAAGGCCAGCCGGGCATGGAGCTGTCGCTGTTCTCGCGCGACACCATCGCGATGTCGACCGCCATCGCGCTGTCGCACAATATGTTCGACGCCAGCCTCTACCTGGGCATCTGCGACAAGATCGTGCCGGGCCTGCTGATCGGCGCGCTGCACTTCGGCCACATCCCGGGCATCTTCGTGCCGGGCGGTCCGATGACCACCGGTATCTCGAACAAGGAAAAGGCGGCGATCCGCCAGCGCTATGCGAAAGGCCAGGCCACCCGCGAAGAGCTGCTGGAAGGCGAGTCCGCGGCCTACCACGGCGCCGGCACCTGCACCTTCTACGGCACCGCCAACAGCAACCAGATGCTGATGGAGATGATGGGCCTGCACCTGCCGGGCGCCGCCTTCATCACCCCGGGCACCCCGCTGCGCGATGCGCTGACCCGCGCCGCTGCCCAGCGCGCCGTCAAGATCTCCCAGCAGGGCGGCGAATATATGCCGATCGGCCACATCGTCGACGAGAAGAGCATCGTCAACGCGATCGCCGCGCTGCACGCGACCGGCGGCTCGACCAACCACACCATGCACCTGATCGCGATCGCGCGCGCAGCCGGCATCGTGGTCGACTGGAACGATTTCGACGAGCTGTCGAAGGTGGTGCCGCTGCTGGCGCGCGTCTACCCGAACGGCGACGCCGACGTGAACCACTTCCAGGCCGCCGGCGGCCCGACCTTCGTGATCCGCGAACTGCTGGATGCCGGCCTCGCCCATGACGACGTCAACACCATCCTCGGCCGCGGCCTGCGCGCCCACTGCAAGGAGCCGTTCCTGGACGGCGACCAGGTGGTCTGGAAAGACCTGCCGGAACAGAGCGGCGACGAGGCCGTGCTGCGCAAGCACACCAACCCGTTCAGCCCCGATGGCGGCCTGATCCTGGTGCAGGGCAACCTGGGCCGCGCCGTCATGAAGGTCTCGGCCGTCAAGAAGGAACATCACATCGTCGAGGCGCCGGCCAAGACCTTCGATTCGCAGGAAGACTTCATGCACGCGTACAAGGCCGGCCATCTGAACACCGACTTCGTCGCCGTGATCCGCTTCCAGGGCCCGCGCGCCAACGGCATGCCGGAACTGCATGCGCTGACCCCGGCGCTGTCGAACCTGCAGGATGCCGGCTACCACGTGGCGATGGTCACCGACGGCCGCATGTCGGGCGCGTCCGGCAAGGTGCCGGCGGCGATCCACGTGTCGCCGGAAATCCTGGCCGGCGGCCCGCTGGGGCTGGTGCGCGATGGTGATATCATCCGTGTCGACGCGACCGCGGGCACGCTGGAGGCGCTGGTGCCGGCCGACGTGTGGGCATCGCGCAAGATGGCCACGGCAGACCTGAGCAGGAGCCACATCGGCATGGGCCGCGAGCTGTTCGAGGTATTCCGCAAATCCGTCACCGCAGCCGAGGAGGGCGCCGCCCACTTCCCGCTGCCGTCGCCGATCGACACCACCGTTCCCCTGCACGAAGGCACCGACAGCGGTGAGATCATGCCGGGTTCCGACGAAGACTTCCTGTTCCGTAAATCCAAGTAAGAGAGCGCAACGATGAGTACTGATATGAGCCTGCTCGACATCATGAAATCGGCCGTCGTGATCCCGGTGATCGCGATCGACGATCCGGACCACGCCGTTCCCCTCGCCAAGGCGCTGGTCGCCGGCGGCATCCGCGTGCTCGAGGTGACCCTGCGCACCAGGCATGGCCTGGAGGCGATCCGCGCCATGGCCCAGGTCGAAGGCGCGATCGTCGGCGTCGGCACCCTGACCCAGCCGGAGGAATTCGCCGCCTCGCGCGATGCCGGGGCAAGGTTCGGCGTGTCGCCGGGCCTGACTCCGGCCCTGATCGAGGCAGCGAAGAAGAGTGGCCTGCCGCTGCTGCCGGGCTGCATGACCCCGTCCGAAGTGATGGTGGCGCGCGAAGCCGGCTTCAAGCAGCTGAAGCTGTTCCCGGCGGTGCCGGCAGGCGGCGTCGGCATGCTGAAGGCGATCGCCGGCCCGCTGCCGGACGTGACCTTCTGCCCGACCGGCGGCATCTCGATCGAGACCGCGCCGCAGTTCCTGGCGCTGAAGAACGTGGCCTGCGTGGGCGGCTCCTGGCTGACCCCCGCGGACGCGATGAAGGCCGGCGACTGGGACCTGATCACCGACCTGGCCAGGTCCGCGTCGAGCCTGCGCGCCGCTTAAGGCTTGCATGGCGCGCGGGTTGACCCCGGGCGAGATCGCGATGGCGTCGCTGCTGTTCGGCGGCGCCATCGACTACAGCCGCGTGCGTGTCCACGACCGCCGCTACCTGCCGCTGCAGCCGAAGAACTGTGCGATGTCCCCCAACGGCAGCATCTACTTCCACCGTTCCTGCTTCCTGCCCGACTACAGCCTGGGCAATCCCACCGTCATCCACTGGTTCATGCACGAGATGGTGCATGTTTGGCAGCACCAGATGGGCTACCCGGTCCGCCTGCGCGGCGCGATCCGCCTGGGCCTTTCCTACCACTACGAACTGCGCGAAGGCGCCAGCCTGGGCGACTACAATATGGAAGCCCAGGGCGAGCTGCTGGCCGATTACTTCGCACTGAAATTCCTGCAACTGCCGCGCATCGTGCGCCAGCGCAGGCATGCGCATCAGCTGGGCTTGTACGAACATGTGCTGGCCGGATTCCTGTCCAATCCTAGGGGCCGCGACAATCTTCCTAAAGGCCGTGCACGCAGGTTCATACGTCGTCCCCGCGAAGAAGGGGATCCAGGTTCGTAGCGCCGCCACCGGCCCAAGCA
The DNA here is from genome assembly GCF_056399645.1 of Massilia sp. 01N417. Lineage (NCBI taxonomy): Bacteria > Pseudomonadati > Pseudomonadota > Betaproteobacteria > Burkholderiales > Oxalobacteraceae > Massilia > Massilia sp. 01N417. The sequence continues at coordinate 114,819 of NZ_JBFTRS010000006.1, forward strand.
AGCTCCAATTGCGCCCAATCAACCCCCAGCCAAGCCCGCCAACGTAGGCTTTCCCGCGTACGTTCGTTCCCAGGCGAGACCGTCATGCGATTTCCACTCCTTCTATGCGTGCTGTGTTTCCTCGTGCCGGCTGCGGATGCCGCTGCCCGCATCGGCGCGGCCGAGGTGCGCGAGGGCCCGCGCGGCGGTCCGTGCTTTACCATCAGCCCGCGCGAAGACCGCGAAGGGACCCCGGACTTCCACTCCGTCACCGTCACGGACGGCCAGCGCCTGCTGTGGAAGATGGCCATGCCGCCCGAGCGCACCTTCCCCCTCCGTTTCTCGATGTGCGTGCCTTACGGCGGGCAGGTCGCGTCCCTGCCGCGCACCAGGGCGGTCGCGCTGGAGCCGGGCAAGGTCTATTACCTGCGCATCGACGCCAGGCCCGGCAAGGTCCGCGCCGCCGCCCAGGCCTACGAGGCGCGCTTCTGCCTGGCGAAGCAGCGCGACGGCAGCGCCGTCGTGCACCAGATCTGGGATGGCGAGCGGCCCGGCAAGCGCCTGTTCGGCTGCCTGCCGCCGGAGCAGTGACTAGCCTTCGGTACGCCCGTCCGGGCGGTCGTGTTCGTAATGCCTGGCGAGCGGAAAAGGCGGCAGCCAGGATTCGCGGCGCACGGTCCACAGTTCGTAGGTCGGCCTGAACTGGTCCATCATGGATCTCGGCGATCGGGCTAGCTCAGCCGCGCCGCGCCGCCTCGATGGCTGCGACATCGATCTTCACCATGCCCATCATCGCTTCGAAGGCCCGCTTGGCCGCCGCCGGGTCGGGATCGACGATGGCTTCGGACAGCACGCGCGGCGTGATCTGCCACGACAGGCCCCATCTGTCCCTGCACCAGCCGCAGGCGATTTCCTGGCCGCCGTTGCCGACGATGGCATTCCACAGGCGATCGGTTTCTTCCTGGTCGTCGGTCGCGATCTGGAAGGAGAAGGCGTCGGTGTGCGGGTGGCCCGGACCGCCGTTCAGGCCGAGGCAGGGGATGCCGGCCACCGTGAACTCGACCGTCAGCACATTGCCCTGTTTGCCGGCGGGGTAGTCGCCCGGCGCGTGGTGGACCGCCGTAACCGCGCTGTCCGGAAAGGTGGCGGCATAGAACTGCGCCGCTTCCAGTGCGTCCTTGTCGAACCACAGGCAAATCGTGTTCTTGCTGATCATCCTCGTCTCCTCAGGGGTGAAAAAATGCCGGCTGGGTAGGGTGCTTCTTGTGTTATTGTTGGCAACAATTCATGGCACGCCAGTCTAGCAGTCTTCTGTCCGGCAAGGCACTGTAAGTTCTTGCAGGCCGGCGTGTTCGAGGTATCACGGTTCCCTTACCTGGAGAGCAGGGTGGCGCAGCAGTTCGGCATGGATGGACATCAGGATTGGCTGCAGGGCCTGGCGGAAGCGCGCACCGAGGCCGCCTTGCTGGAGCTGCTGGTAAAGGCGGCCGGGGAGCTCGGCTTCGACTACTGCGCGTTCGGCATGCGCCTGCCGCTGCCGTTCTCGAACCCGCGCACCATCATGGTCAACAATTATCCGCAAGCCTGGCAGCTGCGATACCAGTCCGAGCAGTACATGAAGGACGATCCCACCGTGGCCCACGGCATGAGCTCGACCCGGTCCCTGCTGTGGTCGGAGGCGCTGTTCGCATCCAGCCGCGCGCTGTGGGAAGATGCGCGCGCCCACGGACTGCAGATCGGCTGGGCCCAGCCGACGCACGACCTCAAGGGTGTCGCCAGCCTCTTGACGCTTGCCCGTTCGGGCGAGCCCATCGCGCACAGCGAATACCAGGCGAACTCGCACAAGATGCACTGGCTGGCCCAGGCGGCGCATGCTGCGCTGTCGAACATCCTGGCCGCCCGGCCGGACGGCGCGGCCTCGATCAGGCTGACCGAGCGCGAGGTCGAGGTGCTGCGCTGGGCGGCGGACGGCAAGACGGCTTCGGAGTCCGCGGAGATCCTGGCGATCTCGGAGCGCACGGTGATCTTCCACATCGATAACGCGTTGCGCAAGCTGGGCGCGGCCAACAAGACGGCGGGTGTGCTGAAGGCGGCGATGCTGCGACTGATCTGAGGTCTGCCCGCATCCGGTAGAATGGCGGCATTTCTCACCTGCCAACAACATCATCATGACTCAGGACGAACTCAAGCAGGCGGTAGCCCGCGCCGCCATCGACTATGTGGTCGACGGCGAAATCATCGGCGTCGGCACCGGCTCGACCGCCAATTTCTTCATCGACGAACTCGGCAAGATCAAGCACCGCATCAAGGGCGCGGTCGCGTCTTCGGAAGCCACCGCCGCCCGCCTGCGCAGCCACGGCATCGAGGTGCGTGACCTGAACGACGTCGAGTCGATCTCCGTCTACGTCGACGGCGCCGACGAGATCGACGCTTCCGGCGCCATGATCAAGGGCGGCGGCGCGGCCCTGACGCGCGAGAAGATCGTCGCGTCCGTTTCGAAGAGCTTCGTGTGCATCGCCGACGGTTCCAAGCTGGTCCAGACCCTGGGCACGTTCCCGCTGCCGGTCGAAGTCGTGCCGATGGCGCGCGCGGCCGTGATGCGCAAGCTGGCGGCCCTCGGCGGCCAGCCGAAGCTGCGCACCAAGCCGGGCAGCGATGAAGCCTTCGTCACCGACAACGGCGGCCACATCATCGACGTGGCCGGCCTGTCGATCACCGATCCGGTGGCGCTGGAAACGGAAATCAACCAGATCGTCGGCGTGATCGCCGTCGGCCTGTTTGCCCAGCGCGGCGCCAACGTCTGCCTGCTGGGCATGGCGGAAGGCGTCAAGACCCTGAGCTTCTGATCCGGAGCGCGGCATGAAGCGTCTGCCTTGCATGATCTTCCTTGCCGCGCTGCTGGGCGGCTGCTCGATGTTCCACCAGCCGATGCCTCCCGTGTCCGCGGCGGCGCCGGCGCCGGCCAGGCCTGCCGGGCCGGTCGACGCGGACGGCACGCCGATCCAGAAGCTGCCGTTCCGCCTGGGCGTCTCGTCGAACACCGTCGAGAAGCTGGCCAGGCAGCAGGCCTGCACGGGCGGGCAGGGCGCCGGCCTGGTCACCGAGCCGGGCCCGGTCGAGGTCTACCGCATGCAATGCGATAGCGGCAAGGTGTTCATGGCGCGCTGCGAAATGCGCCAGTGCCGCCAGTTGTGACGCGCGTGGTTCGCCGCGCCTGGCCTTCGCCGTCCAGCTGGCGCTGATCCTGCTGGCCTGCTGATGCCGAGGCCCGACAAGGCGGGCGCGCCTTCGCGGCCCTGGGGCTGGTGCTGCTCAGCGGCGGCATCTTGTACGGCAACTGGTGCAGTCCCGAGATGGTCACGGCGGCAGCCCTGTTGGCGGGCATGATGCTGTTCGTGCGGGCGCCGTCGCGCGTTCGCCGCCTTTGTCTGCTTTTCGTTCATCCAATCGTGCGCATGCATACTTCTGCAGTGCAGCATGCTATCGTCTTGACATAACTTTACGAATTCTTACAGTTCATTAGCATTTCGCACAGCTGATTCCCCATAGAATTTCCGTATCGTTTTTAGTGCAAGGTCGGAATATGAAACCAGCAGGTGAACAAGCCATCGGGCTCGATGCCTGGCGCAAGCATGGCGCCAAGCCCGCTTTTGCCGGACCCCATGTTGCGCCGCACCCATCGGGATTCGATGCTGCCCGTCCTTTCCTCCCGGCCGTGCAGGCCCCGCTGGTCTCTCCCGCACTGCTGGGGAAAGCCGACAAGATCCTGTTCATCGCCCACCTGGCCCTCGGCGACTTCACTTACCTGCAGGGCTGCTTCCAGGCCTTCGCCCAGGCCCATCCCCACCTGAAGATCCACCTGTGGGTCGACGAGCGCCGCCGCACCTCCCGTTCTTCGGAATGGGAGCATCTCCGCAAATATGCCTTGTACGACTGGCTGGCCGAATGCCCGTACATCCACAAGGTCTACGACGAAACCTACAGCCCCCGGCTCTACCGCGAATCGCTGGAAGCGGCGCGCCGGGAAGACTATCCGGTCGTGGTCTCGCTCGCCGTGCTGGAGCGCCACAAGTACGCCAGCCTGGCGCGCAGCATCAGCCCGCACGGCTTCGTGGTCGGGCAGAAGAAACGGGTGCGGCCCTACGACCTGCCCAAGCGCCTCGTCTACCGCAAGCTGGACGCCTTCATCCCGGCCTACACGGCGGCTTCCCATGCCGGCCAGCACATCAGCGACATCTACGCCGGCTGGTTCACCCAGCTATTCGGCATGGAGATTCCGCCGTCCGCGCGCTTTCCGGTGCTCCAGGTGGCGGACAAGTGGGTCGCCTATGCGCGCGGGCAGTTCGCGGACTGGGGCTTCATGGGCGTCGACGGTCAGCCGTCCCGCGTGGTCTTCGTCAACGCGTTTTCCAAGTCGGTGGAACGCAGCTGGCCGCTCGAACGGGTCATCGGACTGATCCGAACCATGCGCTGCGAGACGGACTGGCGCGACGCCGGCTTCGTCGTCAACGTGGTGCCCGAGGAGCTGGAGCGGGCCCGCGAGCTGTTCGCGGCGGCCGGGCTGGAGCGGACCTGGCTGTTCAGTGCGGAAGACAATTTTTTCCAGTTGCCGGCCGTATTGAGCCTGTGCGAACTGGTCATCTCGGTGGAAACGGCCGTGATGCACCTGGCGAATGCCGTCCACGTGCCGGTGATCGCCCTGATGCGGCAAAACAATCCGGAATGGGCGCCGATCGACCGGGGCAACAGCACCGTGATCACCGCGCCCCAGCGCGGCGACTGGGTCGACAGGATAGGCGTGCAGGATGTGATGGCGGTGCTCAAGGCTTGACCCCGCTCAGAGGGGATCGCTGCGAAGAAAGTGAAAACGACAACGGCGCCAGATCTGGCGCCGTTTTGCTTTGCTGCGATGCGGACGATCAGGCCGTCGGCGGCACGTAACCGGCTGCCTGGTCGGCACCTTCGCCAAAGAAATGGCGCTCCATCTGGGTCGCCAGGTATTTGCGGGCGCGGGCGTCGGCCATGTTCAGGCGGTTTTCGTTGATCAGCATGGTCTGGTGCTTGAGCCAGCCCTGCCACGCTTCCTTCGACACGCTTTCATAGATCCGCTTGCCCAGTTCGCCCGGGTAGGGCGGGAAGTCCAGGCCTTCGGCTTCCTTGTTCAGTTTGATGCAGTGGACGGTGCGCGCCATGTTCTTGCTCCTGGTTCGATTCGGAAAGCGACAATTATAAGGTCTTGATGAAAATCTGCGACCGGCGCTGCCAGTTATACATGTGGGCGCGGTCCTTCGGCAGGTCGTCCACGGTGGCCGGCACGAAGCCGCGCTTCTTGAACCAGTGCGCGGTGCGGGTGGTCAGCACGAACAGCTTGGTCAGGCCGGCGGCCCTGGCGCGGTTTTCGATGTTCTTCAGGATGCGTTCGCCGTCGCCCTGGGTCTGGGCGTCCGGGCTCACGGTCAGGCAGGCCATCTCGCCCATCTTCTCGCCGGGGAAGGGGTAGAGCGCGGCGCAGCCGAAGATCACGCCGTCGTGCTCGATGACGGAGAAATGGTCGATCTCGCGTTCGATCAGCTCGCGCGGACGCTTGACCAGGGTGCCGTCGGCTTCCAGCGGTTCGATGAGCTTGATAATTCCGCCGACGTCCTCAATTGTGGCCTGGCGCAGGCTTTCCAGGTTCTCGTGGCTGATCATGGTGCCCACGCCGTCGTGGGTGAACAGTTCGAGCAGGGCCGAGCCGTCCAGCTGGTAGGGCACGATGTGGGAGCGGTCGACGCCGCTGTGGCAGGCCTTGATCGCGTGCTGCAGGTAGAACGAGGCGTCGTTCGGCAGGAAACCCGCCTGCAGCACGGCTTCGGCCTGGTGCGACGACAGTTCGCGGATCTCGGCGCCGGCGGCGTCAAGCATCATCGGCGTCTCCGTGATGAAGATGAGCTTTTCGGCATGCAGGGCGATCGCCGCCTGCGAGGCCACGTCTTCCATGGTCAGGTTGAACACCTCGCCGGTCGGCGAGAAACCGAGCGGCGACAGCAGCACGATATTGTCTTCGGTCTGCAGGATGGGGTGGATCTTCTCGGCCGCGATCTTGCGGGTGACGCCGGTCAGTTCGAAGTCGATGCCGTCGATCACGCCCAGCGGACGCGCGGTCACGAAGTTGCCGGAGACGATGCTGATGTGGGCATTCGACATCGGCGTGTTCGGCAAACCCTGGCTGAAGGCAGCCTCGATATCCAGGCGCAGTTCGCCGGCCGCTTCCTTCGCGCATTCCATCGCCGCGCCGTCGGTGATGCGCACGCCGTTGTGGAAGCGTCCCTCGACGTTACGCAGGGCGAGCTGCTCGGCGACCTGGGGCCGCGAGCCGTGCACCAGCACGACGCGGATGCCGAGGCCGACCAGCAGGGACAGATCCTGGGCCAGCACGGGCAGGGCGCCGGCGGCGACCAGCTCACCTGGGAAGGCGACGACGAAAGTCTTGCCGCCGAACGCGTGAATATACGGCGCGACCGAGCGCAGCCACTGGACGAATTGGGTAGGGTTTTCCATTTGCCGCATTATAATTGGCTGCGCGACTTGCGCACCAAATACCTTGTAAAAATCAATGTCAGAACAGACTAACAAGCCTTCGCCGAGCCCGGCGCGCGCCGCTTCCACCGACCGCAATCCAAGCCCGTCCCGCCAGGACGCGGGCCGCGCCGACACACGCGCGCCGCTGACGAAGACACCGGACCTGCAGGCCAAGCCGGAACGCGTGCACCGCGAGGCCGGCGAGCGCCGTGGTGGCGATGGCCGGCAAGGTGGAGGCCAGCGGGGCGGACGCGATGGTGCGCTGGCGAATGCGCTCGCGCAGGCGAAGGCGCGTGCGCCCGCAGCCACGCCGCAGGGCGGCGAACGTGGCCAGCAGCGCAAGGCCGGCGACGGCGAGCGCCGCCAGCGTGAAGAGGGCCGCGGCGAGCAGCCGCGCGGCGAACGCAAGCCGCCGCTGCGCACCCCGCTCCCGGTCATCACCTTCCCCGAAGACCTGCCGGTTTCCGGCCGCCGCCGCGAGATCGCCGAAGCCCTGCAGAAGCACCAGGTCATCATCGTCTCCGGCGAAACCGGCTCCGGCAAGACCACCCAGCTGCCCAAGATCTGCCTGGAACTGGGCCGCGGCGAGAAGGGCATGATCGGCCACACCCAGCCGCGCCGTATCGCGGCTTCCAGCACCGCCAAGCGCATCGCCTTTGAGCTGGGCACGCCGCTGGGCGAGCACGTGGGCTACAAGGTGCGCTTCAACGACACTCTGCAGCCGGGCGCCTGGGTCAAGCTGATGACCGACGGTATCCTGCTGGCCGAGACCCAGACCGACCCGCTGCTCAAGGCCTACGACACCATCATCATCGACGAGGCCCACGAACGCAGCCTGAACATCGACTTCCTGCTGGGCTACCTGAAGGAGATCCTGCCGCGCCGCCCGGACCTGAAGGTGATCATCACCTCGGCGACCATCGACGCCGAGCGCTTCGCGCGCCACTTCGGCAGCGAGAGCAAGCCGGTGCCGGTCATCGAAGTCTCCGGCCGCCTGTACAAGGTCGAGGTGCGCTACCGCCCGGTCGACCGCGACCCGGTGTCCGCTCCCGCAGGCGCCTCCGATTCGGGCAAGTCGGTGTCGAAGGCCCAGGCCGCGCGCGACAAGCGCGACCTGATCGACGCCGTGGTCGACGGCGTCGATGAGCTCTGCCGCCTGGGACAGGGCGACGTGCTGGTGTTCCTGCCCGGCGAGCGCGAGATCCGCGACTGCGCCGAGGCGCTGCGCAAGCAGCATCCGCCGCACGTCGAGATCCTGCCGCTGTTCGCCCGCTTGTCCAGCGAGGAGCAGGACCGCGTCTTCAAGACCACCAACGCGCGCCGCATCGTGCTGGCGACCAACGTGGCCGAGACCTCGCTGACCGTGCCCGGCATCCGCTACGTCGTCGATTCCGGCCTGGCGCGTGTAAAACGCTACAGCTACCGCAACAAGGTCGAGCAGCTGCAGGTCGAGGCGATCGCGCAGTCGGCGGCCAACCAGCGCGCCGGCCGCTGCGGCCGCGTGGCCGACGGCGTCTGCATCCGCCTGTACGAGGAAGACGATTTCCTGCAGCGTCCGAAATTCACGGACCCGGAGATCCTGCGTTCCTCGCTGGCGGCCGTCATCCTGCGCATGAAGTCGCTGCACCTGACGGACGTCGAAACCTTCCCCTTCGTCGAACCGCCGCAGGGCCGCGCGATCGCCGACGGCTACCAGCTGCTGCAGGAACTGGGCGCGGTCGACGATGCCAACGAGCTCACGCCCATGGGACGCAAGCTGGCCAAGCTGCCGCTCGACCCGCGCGTGGGCCGCATGATCCTGGCCGCCGTCGACAACGACTGCCTGACCGAGATGCTGATCATCGCGTCTGCGCTGTCGGTGCAGGACCCGCGCGACCGGCCGATGGAATACCAGCAGCAGGCCGATGAGAAGCATAAAAAATTTGCCGACGAGAAGAGCGAATTCCTCAGCTATATCAAGATCTGGCGCTGGTTCGAGCAGGCCATCGAACACAAGAAATCGAACCGCCAGCTGATGGAAACCTGCCGCGAGAACTTCCTCTCGCAGCTGCGCCTGCGCGAGTGGCGCGACGTGCACTCGCAGCTGCTCACCATCGTCAGGGAGCAGGGCTGGCGCCTGAGCGAAGCCCCGGCCACCTACGAGCAGCTGCACCTGGCGCTGCTGACCGGCCTGCTCGGTAACATCGGCTACAAGATGGAAGAGGAAGGCGGAACGCCTTCCGGTGGTCACTATCTCGGCGCGCGCGGCATCAAGTTCCACATCTGGCCCGGTTCCTACCTCGGCAAGAAGGCGGGCAAGTGGGTGATGGCGGCCGAACTGGTCGAGACCACGCGCCTGTATGCGCGCACCCTGGCCCAGATCCAGCCCGAGTGGGTCGAGAAGATCGGCGGCCACCTGTTGAAAAAATCCTGGGGCGAGCCGCGCTGGGAAAAGCGCAGCGCCCAGGTGACGGCCAGCGAGCGTGCGACCCTGTACGGGATCGTCGTCTACAGCCAGCGCCGCATCAACTACGCCAACATCAATCCGGCCGAATCGCGCGAGATCCTGATCCGCGACGCGCTGGTGGGGGGCGACTACGACACCCGCGCGCCCTTCTTCGCCCACAACCAGAAGCTGATCCGCGAAATCGAGAACCTCGAGCACAAGTCGCGGCGCCTCGACGTGCTGGTCGACGACCAGCTGATCGCGGCCTTCTACGACAAGGAGATCCCGGGCGACATCGTCAACGGAGCAGGCTTCGAGAAGTGGTACAAAGACGCCTCGCGCGACAACCCCAAGCTGCTGTTCCTGAACAAGGAGGAGCTGATGCGCCACGAGGCGGCCGGCGTCACCACCGAGCTGTTCCCGAAGACGATGAATGTCACCGGCATCGAGATGTCGCTGAGCTACCACTTCGAGCCGGGCAGCCCGCGCGACGGCGTCACCTTGACCGTGCCGCTGTTCGCGCTGAACCAGATCCCCTCGGCGCGGCCGGGCTGGCTGGTGCCGGGCATGCTGAAGGAAAAAGTGCAGCTGCTGCTGAAGTCCCTGCCGCAGAAGCTGCGCCGCCACTGCGTGCCGCTGCCGGACTACGCGGCCGGCTTCTTCGAGCGCAACCAGGACCCGGTGCGCTTCGGTCGCGGCGACCTGATCGACGCCCTGATCGCCGACATCCACCAGCACACCAGTGCGCGCGTGCTGACCACCGACTTCAAGCTGGAGACCCTGCCGGCCCACCTGTTCATGAATTTCAAGGTGGTCGACGAGCATGGGCGCCAGCTCGACATGGGGCGCAACCTGGCCACGCTCCAGGCGGAACTGGGCAGCCAGGCGCGCCAGAGCTTCCAGCGCATGGCGGAATCCACGCCGGCGGCCGTGGCCAGCGGCCAGGCGAAGGCGCAGGCGGCGTTCGGCAAGCCCGCTGCGGCATCCGGCTCGGCGTCCGGCGCGGCTTCTGCTCCGGCTCCCGCCGCGAATGCGCCGGCGGCGAAAGGCAAGGAAGCGGCAGCGGCGCCGGCCGGCACACCTGCGTCGGCCACCACCAACATCACCGGGTGGACCTTCGGCGAGCTGCCGGAACTCCTGGAGATCAACCAGGGCAAGCTGACCCTGATCGGCTTCCCGGCCCTGGTCGACAAGGGCACGCATTGCGACCTGGAAGTCTTCGACGACCCCAACGTGGCCGCGCGCACCCACCGTATCGGCCTGCGCCGCCTGTTCGCGCTGCAGTTCAAGGACCAGCTCAAGTTCGCCGAGAAGAACATCCCCGGCCTGCAGCAGATGGGCATGCAGTTCATGTCGGTCGGTTCGTCCGACGACCTGCGCGAGCAGATCGTCAACAAGGCCATCGACATCGCCTGCCTGCAGGATCCGCTGCCGCACGATGCGGCGTCCTTCAACAAGCGGAAGGACGAGGGCAAGGGGCGCATCGGCCTCCTGATCAACGAGATCGCGCGCCTGGTGGGACAGGTGCTGGCCGAGTTCCACGGCATGCCCAAGCGCCTGCAGAACCTGCCGCAGGCGGTGGCCGCCGACATGCAATCGCAATTGAAGGAACTGGTGCACAAGCGCTTCATCGCCGACACCGAGTACAGCCAGCTGGCCCACTTCCCGCGCTACCTGAAGGCGATGAACGTGCGTCTCGAAAAGCTGCGCACCAATACGGCGCGCGACGCCCAGCTGATGGCGGAGTGGCAGACGGCGGCGAGCCAGTTCCAGCGCACCATCAAGAACCAGCCGCTGAAGAACCTCGATCCGCGCATGACGGACTTCCGCTGGATGCTGGAAGAGCTGCGCGTCTCGCTGTTCGCGCAGGAGCTGAGGACGCCGATGCCGGTGTCCAGCAAGCGCCTGCAGAAGGTGTGGGAGTCGATGCTGCGCTAATCCGCGCGGCTATGCCGCCGGCGCGGATGCCGCGGCCTGCGCCGCCCGTGCCTGGATTTTTTTCACGGTGAACAGCATCGTGACCGGCGCGGCCGCGTGCAGCACGATCAGCCACCACAGGCTGCTGGTGAGCGCATAGCCGATCGCGAAGGCGAAGGAGGCAGCGATCGAGCCGGCGAACTGGCGCGGATTCTTGTAGCCATGCGCCGCGCCGTAGGCGATGGCGGCCAGCGCGATCGCCACCGGCAGGCCGGTGAGCGGCGGGACCACGAGCAGCAGGTAGCCTCGGAACAGGATCTCCCAGGCTGCGGTCATGAGGACGGAGGTGGCCAGATAGGCCGCGCTCTCGAGCGCCGTGCGCGGCATCGCGAAGGGCAGGTGCTGCAGCCGTGCTTCCTGCGCGGTGCGCTGCGCCGGCGTCATCCTGTTCTCCATCCGTTTGCCGGCCAGGTGCAGCGCCAGCAGCACGCCGCAGGCGATGGCCAGGCCCCAGGCCGCAGCCGACGTCAGCGGGAAGGCCAGCCCGAGGTCGGCCGCCGAATGCCCGCCGCTCCACATGACCGCCACCAGTGCGGCAAGCAGCACCAGCACGAAGCGGGCCTGTTTCCAGTATGTGCGCAGGGGAGGCAGCGGCGGCTTGCGCGGGGCCGGATGCAGGCTGCGCCACAGGCGCTGAAGAGGGAAGACGAGCAGCAGGTACAGCGTCAGAAGCAGGTCGGGCAAGGGAAAAAGGTGGATACTGTTGGCCATGCTGGACAATACCAGCCGCGGGTGTCGAACAAATCCACGCTTTGTCACAACCACAAGAAAGAATGCCCATGCCGATGTCACGTATCACTTCCGCCGCCTTCGCGGCCTCCCTGTCGATCGGCTGCTGGAGCACCGCGGCGGCGGCGGCGCCGGTCGTCGCATCCGCAGCCGCGCCGCTGTCGATCGGCGACACCTGGACCATCCAGTCCGCCGCGCTCGGCGAGACCCGGCGCATCAACGTCTACGTCCCGGCCGGGATCCCCGCCGGCACGCCGCTGCCGGTGCTGTACATGCCGGACGGCGGCATGCTGGAAGACTTCCTGCACGTGGCCGGCCTGCTGCAGGTCGGTGCCGGCAACGGCACCGTGCGGCCGTTTCTCCTGGTCGGCATCGAGAACACCCAGCGCCGTCGCGACCTTACCGGTCCGACCGAGGTCGCGAAGGACCGCAGCATCGCACCCCAGGTCGGCGGCTCCCAGGCCTACCGCAACTTCATCCGCACCGAGCTGATGCCGGAAGTGGAAAAGCGCTACCGCGTCACGCGGGAGCGGGCCATCGTCGGCGAATCGCTGGCCGGGCTGTTCGTGGTCGAGACCCTGGCATTGGAGCCGGACCTGTTCGACACCTATATCGCCATCGACCCCAGCCTGTGGTGGAACGGCCGCCGGCTGGCCCAGCGCCTGAGCACGCAGCCGCCGTCCGGCGCGGTGAAGAAGACCCTGTACATCGCGGCCAGCGCCGATGCCCTGCCCGACATGGACCCCGCGCTGACGGCCAGCCTGGAAAAGGCGCCGGGCCTCGGCTTCAGTTATGAGGCCTGGCCCGGCGAGACGCATGCCACCGTCTATCATCCGGCCGCGTTGACGGCATTCCGGGCGGTGCTCAAGCCGCGCTGACCGCGCACGGCGGCGACATCGCGCGCCAGGCGTCCCAGGAAGCAGCCGTTGAAGATGCCGAACAGGGCGCACACGCCGGCCGCGACCAGCGCATCCTGGCGCGCATGCGGCAGCACCGCCAGCAGCACCGAGGCCGCGTACTTGGTGAAGAAGATCGCCATCATCATCGCCAGCGGCACCCAGCTGCCGCGCACGGTCACGCTGCCGGGCGCCGAGCCGGGGGCGGTGCGGCCACGGCCGGATTTCCACACCAGCAGCGCGGTGGCTGCCGCGGCGGCGGCCCAGGCGGCGTAGGCCAGGCCGCTCGAGCCGAACTTGCTGCCGACGTCCTGCAGCGACAGCACCAGCATCACGGCCGGGATGATGAACAGGCTGCGGACCTTCATCTCGCGGTCGCGCAGGGCGGCGGTGCCGCGCCAGACCAGCACGGCCAGGATGGCCCAGACGTAGACGGGGGTGTGGATCAGGATCTGCTGCAGCATGATGGGCTCCTTCGGCTTGGTTGGGGTAAAGTGCATCGGATGAGAGCACTTTGCCCCAGCCGCGAAGGCAGCGGAACGGCATGCGACGAATTGCGGCGGACCGGCGCGAAATGCAGCCGGGCGGCGCCAGTTGCACGGCCGCCGTGGCCTGTCTAGCCGCCGAAACGCTCCCTGAACCAGGCCGCCGTCTCCGCATCCGCCGGAAAGAAGGACTCCAGCCGCAGCTCGTGCACCGTGACGTCATGCGGCGTGCCGAGCGTGGTGATGGTGGTGAACAGGTTCAGGCGGATGCCGTCGCGCGCGATCTGCAGGGGCAGGAAGGGCAGGGCGCGGCGTTCCAGGTTGGGCAGGTGGCCGGCCGAGGGCATGCCGGGCAGGATGGAGAGTTCGGCCAGCAGGGCGGTGGCTTCGCTGCCCGGGCCGTCGGCCATGGCTTCGCGCTGGATCCACAGCAGGCTGTCGGCGCACACGGCTTCCCAGTTGAGCAGGTGGCGGCGCAGGCCGTCGGGGCTCAGCATCAGGCGCAGCACATTGATCGAACCGTCGCGCGGGATGACCGCTTCCTCCGGCATGCCGAGCAGCCACTTCATCATGCCGGCGGCGGGCTCGTTGAACATCACCAGGTTCCACAGGCGGTCGACCACCAGCGCCGGGAAGGGCGCCTGCTGGCGCAGCATGAATTCGAGCGCCTGCATCACGCTGGCCAGTTCGGGGTCGGACAGGCTGCGTTCCTGGTAGGCCGGCGCGAAACCGGCGGCCAGCAGCATCGCGTTGCGCTGCCGGAGCGGAACGTCGAGCGCGATGCCGAGCTTCAGGATCAGGTCGCGGCTGGGCTGGGAGCGGCCGCTCTCCAGGAAGCTCAGGTGGCGCTGCGAGACCCCGCTGTCGGTCGACAGCCGCAGCTGGCTGACGCCGCGCCGGGTGCGCCAGTAGCGCAGCGCGGACGCGAAGTCGCTGAAGTATTTCGACTCCGCTCCGGTGCCGGCGTCTTCGATGCCTGCGGCCGCTGCGCTCACTGTGCTTGCTGTGCTCATCATCGCTCCTGTTCAGTCGCGCCCAATGTAACCGGGCTCGGAAATGAACTCAAGCAGGTCGGCGTTCACCCGCTCGACATGGGTCACGAACATGCCGTGGGCCGCGCCCTCGATCACCCGCAGGCGCACGTCCGGGATCAGCGCTGCGCTGCGGCGCGCGGTCAGCTCGAGCGGTGCCGAGACGTCGCAATCCCCCGCAATGATCAGTACCGGCACGTCGATGGCGCGCAGCTCGTCGACCATGTCGGCGCCCTGCACCGCGGCGTGGCAGTCATGCAGGGCCTGCAGCGAATTATCGAGGGCCATCGCGGCCAGCCAGGCCCTGGTGGTGGGGTTCGCACCCGGCACGAAAGGCCCGATGTTCTCCTCGATCCACAGCGGGTAGTCGCGCAGCAGCTGCCGGCTGCGGAACTGCGCGAGCAGGGTCGGGTCGACCCCGCCGGGATTGGACGGCGAGAGCGTCACGCCCGGTGTCATCGGTCCCAGCAGGGCGACGCGTTCGACGCGCGCGCTGCCGAAGCGATTCAGGTAGCGCACGATCTCGTTGCAGCCCATCGAGTGGCCGACCAGCACCACGTCGCGCAGGTCGAGGGCGTCGATCACGGCGGCGATGTCGCCGGCCAGGGTGTCGAAATCGTAGCCGCCGCCCGGGTCGCCGGAGCGGCCGTGGCCGCGGCGGTCGAAGGCGATGCAGCGCAGGCCGCGGCCTTGCAGGGCCATCATCTGGTAGCCCCAGGACGTCGAGGGCATCGACCAGCCGCCGACGAAGAGGACGGCCCTGGCCTGCGCATGGCTGCCGGGCCAGTCGCGGTAGAACAGCCGGACCCCGTCCGCGGTGGCGATGGTGTTGGGGCCGGCGACCTGGGGGTGAGTAGCGGCATGGGTGCCCATGGTCGTCTCCTCAGGCGGCGTCGAGGAAGCCGGTGACCTTGAGCAGGCGGCCGCGCCCGTCGATGTAGGCGACGTCGCTGCCCCTGGCCACCGGTGCGGCGCCGTCGGCGGCCAGCGTCCACGAGAAACGCACCACGTTGTTGTGGCCGTCCGGCGTGCCGTGCAGGCTGAAACGCAGGCCGGGGAATTGGCGCTGGGCGGTGGCGATCATGTTGTCGATGCCGTCGATGCCGCTGCCGTGCATCATCGGGTCGGCATAGGTGGCGTCGGCCGCGAACAGCTGGGCGACGCGGGCGCGGCGGGTGATGTCGTCGCGTTCGTTCCAGACAGCGAGGTAGCGGTCGGCGATGATGGTGGCCTGGGTGGCTGCGTGGTTCATGTCGATCTCCTTGTGGTGGGTGGTTGATGGAGACCAGTGTGCCCGGCAGCGCGCCGGGTGGCGATTACCTCCCAGGTAATGGCGGCCCCGCGTCCGGGGACGGCGGCGGGGGCGGGGCGGCCAGTTGCCGGGCGGGGGCGACGGCATACACCTTGCCGGCCTCCACGCCGGAGTCCGGCCGGCGCGCGCGCAGGTCGCGGTAGACGGCGGCGCGCATCAGCATCATCGAGGCCACCGGCGCCGTCATCAGGAGGAAGGCGGCGATGATCAGTTCATGCACCACCAGGCGCGATTGCGCGGCCGTGAAGTACAGCATCGACGCCAGCAGCACGGAGCCGGCGCCGAGCGTGATCGTGATCGCCGGGCCGTGGATGCGCTGGTAGAAGGTGCGCAGGCGCAGCAGGCCGAGGGCGCCGATCAGGATGATGCTGGCGCCCAGGACCAGCAGCAGCGCGGCGCCCGCCAGCGCCCAGGACGGGGTTTGTTCCAGGCCGTTCACTCGATGATCTCCCCGCGCATCAGGAACTTGGCCAGGGCGACGGTCGAGACGAAGCCCAGCAGCGCGATCAGCATCGCCGCTTCGAAGTACACCTGGGAGCCGTAGCGGATGCCGAGCACCAGCGCCAGCAGCATCCCGCACATCCACAGGGTGTCGAGCGCCAGCGCGCGGTCGTGGGCCGAGGGGCCGGCCAGCAGGCGCACGGTACACAGCAGCATGGCCGCCAGCACGCACACGAGCGCATAGCCGACCGCCAGTTCAAACAGGGTCGCCACGGGAAGCCTCCGTTTCAAAGATGTCGATCAGGGGTTGTTCGTAACGGGTCTTGATGGTGTCTATCCACCATTGCGTGTCCTGCAGGTCGAACACGTGCAGCGAGAGCTCGTAGCGTTCGGGCAGGATCTCGACCCAGACCGTACCGGGCGTCATGTTGATCAGGCAGGACAGCGCCGCCAGGCCGTAGGGATCGCGCAAGGTCAGCGGCACCCGGATGAACTGCGAATTGACCCGCGTGTAGTCGGCGAACAGGATGATCCGGCATACCGCGAAGCAGGAGCGCACCACCTCCACCGAAGCCATGGACAGCAGGCGCACCAGGGATCGCCACTGCGCCGCCGTGCGCAGGCGCGGGTAGCCGAGCGGCTGCAGCTTGCGGCTCAGGAGCGGCGCGGCGATGCCGACGGCGGCGCCCAGCAGCAGGTGGGCCGGATGCACGGTCTGGTTCAGCAGCAGCCACAGGATGCACAGCGCCAGCGAGACGAAGGGGAAGGGCAGCCAGCGCGTCATTTCGCCTCCACCGCGGACGCTA
The DNA here is from genome assembly GCF_056399645.1 of Massilia sp. 01N417. Lineage (NCBI taxonomy): Bacteria > Pseudomonadati > Pseudomonadota > Betaproteobacteria > Burkholderiales > Oxalobacteraceae > Massilia > Massilia sp. 01N417. The sequence goes on from NZ_JBFTRS010000006.1 coordinate 131,461, forward strand.
CCGGCGGCTGGCCCAGCACCCGGGCGATGTAATCCGCCGGCCGGTGGATGCCTTCGCTGGTGCGGCCCAGGTAGCCGAAGATCGGCCCGGCTTCGACCGTCATGAAGACCGTCAGCCCGAGCAGGAAGAGCACCGGCAGGACTTCCGAGCGCTGCAGCCTGGGCGGCGCATCGACCCTGCTGGCCCAGAAGGTGCGCACGCCGAAGCGCATCATCGAGAGCACCGCCACCAGGCCGGCCGCGAGGATCAGGGTCATCAGCGCCCAGCCGGCGGCGGGAATGGGGCCGTCCGGTGGATTCAGCAGCGCATGGAAGAGGCTGAACTTGGCGACGAAGCCGGACAGCGGCGGCAGGCCGGAGATCACCAGCGCGCAGGCGGCGAAGGAGAGGCCGAGGAAGGCCATCGCGGCCGGCACGCCGCGTCCCTCCGGCTCGTCCGGCTTGTCCTCGACCGCCCAGACTTCCATCGTCAATGCCAGCATCGCCGCGCGCGGGGTGCGGATCCGTTCGATCAGTTCGATCAGCAGCAGGAAGGCGGCGATCGCGAGCGTCGAGCCGGCCAGGTAATACAGCCCGGTCGCCACCAGCGAGGCCTGGCCGTAACCGATCACCGCCAGCAGCGTCCCCGACGAGACGATGGCGCCATAGCCGGCCAGGCGGCCGGCGCTGTCCGTGGACAGCATGCCGGCGGCGCCGAACACGATGGTGGCCATGCCGCCCCACAGCAGGGCATCGTAGCCGAAGCCGGCCGCCGAACCATCGTTGGCCGGGAACAGCAGCAGCCACAGGCGCAGGATGGCGTAGGCGCCGACCTTGGTCATCAGCACCAGCATCGCCGCCACCGGGGGCGAGGCGGCGGCGTAGGTGGTCGGCAGCCAGAAGCCGAGCGGCCACATCGCGCTCTTGATCAGGAAGGCCAGCGCCAGCACGGTGGCCCCGAGTTCGAGCAGGCCGCGATCCGCGGGCGCCATGGCGGCGACGCGGGCGGCCAGGTCGGCCATGTTCAGGGTGCCGGCGGCGGCATAGATCAGCGCCGCGCCGAGCAGGAACAGCAGCGAGGCGGCCAGGTTGACGGCGATGTACTGCATGCTGGCGCGCAGCCGTTCGGCGTTATACCCGTGCAGCACCAGGCCGTAGGAAGCCGCCAGCATCACCTCGAAGAACACGAAGAGATTGAACAGGTCGTGCGTCAGGAAGGCGCCGTTGATCCCCATGAGCAGGAACTGGAACAGCGTATGGAAGTGCACCCCGATCCGGCCCCAGCGCTGCCTGGCGAAGTGCAGGGCGGCCAGGCCCAGCAGCGCGGTGAGGAGCAGCATCAGCGCCGCCAGGCGGTCGGCCACCAGCGCGATCCCGAAGGGCGCCGCCCAGTTGGCGGCCAGGTAGACGCCGATACCGCCCTGCCAGTAGCCGCCGTCGGCCATTGCGGCCAGCGTCAGCGCGGTCGCCAGCATGCCCAGCACCGAAGCGTAGCCGAGCGCGAACTTGAGCCGGTGCCAGCCCTGGGTCAGCGGCGTCAGCACCGCGCCGCACAGCAGCGGCAGCAGGATCGGCACCAGCAGCAGGTGGTCCAGCGCCCTCATTGCTCGGGCTCCCTGCCGTCGACGTGGTCGGTGCCGGTCAGGCCGCGCGAACCGATCATCACCACCAGGTAGAGCGCGGTGGTGGCGAAGCCGATCACGATCGCGGTCAGCACCAGGGCCTGGGGCAGCGGGTCGGCCAGCGCGGCCGGATCGGGCGTGCTGCCCGCGGGTGTCAGCGGCGGCCGGTCGATCCACAGCCGGCCCATGACGAAGATGAACAGGTTGACGGCATAGGACATCAGCATCAGCCCGCACAGCACCTGGAAGCTGCGCGGCCGCAGCACTAGCCAGATGCCCGCGCCGAAGACGATGCCGATGGCCAGCGAGATGACGGCTTCCATTACTGGATCTCCTTGGCGGGCGGAAGCCGGTGGCTGCGCAGCGACTGGTGGGCCAGCGCCACCAGGATCAGCATGGTCGAACCCACCACCACCAGGAACACGCCGAGGTCGAACACGAAGGCGCTCGGCACGTGGGTCTCGCCCAGCAGCGGCAGCACCAGGTGGGCCGTATGGCTGGTCAGGAAGGGGTAGCCGAGCAGCCAGGCGCCCAGGCCGGTGCCGCAGGCCATGCCCAGGCCCCAGGCGATCCAGCGGTGCGGACGCAGGCGCAGGTGGGCCTCGACCCATTCGGTGCCGGCCACCATGTACTGCAGGATCAGGGCGGTGGCGAAGATCAGGCCGGCGACGAAGCCGCCGCCCGGCAGGTTATGGCCGCGCATGAAAAAATAGGCGGCGATGGTAGCCATCACCGGCAGCAGCATGCGCATGTAGACGGCGGGGACCATCAGGTAGCCGCTGGCGGCCTGCAGCGCCGGCGGCTGGCGCACCGCCGGATCGGCGTCGTTGGCCTGCTGCAGCGGGATTGCCACGCTCTCGGACGCCGGCCGGAAGCGCCGCAGCAGCGCGTACACGGTCAGCGCCACCGCGCCCAGCACGGTGATCTCGCCCATCGTGTCGAAACCGCGGAAGTCGACCAGCAGCACGTTCACCACGTTCGCCCCGCCGCCTTCCGGCAGCGCGCGCAGCACGTAGAAATCGCTGATGCTGCGGCCCGTGGGGCGGGTCAGCACGAGGTGGCTGAGTGCCGCCAGTCCGAGGCCGCCGGCCAGCGCCAGCAGCAGGTCGCGCGCGCGGCGGAACTGGGTGGAGGCCGGCGGCAGCGCCAGCAGACCGGGCGGCGCCCGGCGCAGCGGCAGCCAGCGCAGCCCGAGCAGGATCAGCACCGTGGTCACGGTTTCCACCATCAGCTGGGTCAGCGCCAGGTCCGGCGCCGACAGCCACAGGAAGCTGATGCTGGTGGCGATGCCGGTGCCGCCGACCATGATCAGCGCCGCCAGCCGGTGGTACTTGGCCTTCCAGGCCGCCGCCACCGCGCAGGCGGCGCCGATCAGCCACAGCAGGGAGAAGCGCGGGTCGAAGTCGCCCAGTTCCGGCGGGTTCCAGGCCGGCAGCGGCCGGGCCAGCAGCAGCGGTACGGCCACCAGCATGAACACGATGACCCGGAACTGCGGCTGCAGGCGGCGGGTGGCGGTCCAGCGGATCAGCCAGGCCGCCGCAAGGCTGAGCCACTGCATGATGTTCTCGTAGGCTTGCGCACCCTTCAGGCGGTGCAGCACCGGCACGTCGGTGCGCTGGCGCAGGTTGGCGCGGCGCCGCAGGAAGACGTAGAACACGCAGCCTCCGGCCAGCGCGACAAAGCTCATCAGCAGCGGCAGGTTGACGCCGTGCCAGATGGCGAGGTCGTATTCCGGCATGTTCGGCCCCAGCACCGCGCGGGTGGCCACCGCCAGCACGGCGCCGACCGTGCGCTCCGGCAGCACGCCGACGGCGATGCACAGCAGGACCAGGCACTCGACCGGGAAGCGCATCCAGCGCGGCGGCTCGTGGATCTGGTGGGCCGGGTGGTTCGGGATGTCATGCGCGAGCGGGCCGAAGAACACGCCGATGAAGCGCAGCGAGTAGGCGACGCTGAAGATTCCCATCAAGGTGGCCGCCACCGCCATCGACCAGTCCTCGGTGCCGCCGGCCAGCGCCGCCTCGGCAAAGAACATCTCCTTCGACAGGAAGCCGTTCAGCAGCGGCACCCCGGCCATGGCGGCGCTGGCGACCACGGCCAGCGCCGCCGTGAACGGCATGACCTTCCCGAGCCCGCGCAGGATGCGCATGTCGCGGGTGCCGGTCTCGTGGTCGATGATGCCGACCGCCATGAACAGCGAAGCCTTGAACACCGCATGGTTCATGGTGTGGAAGATGGCCGCCACCACCGACAGTTGCGTGCCGATGCCCAGCAGGACCGTGATGAGGCCCAGGTGGCTGATGGTCGAATACGCCAGCAGGCCCTTCATGTCGTGCTGGAAGATGGCGTAGAAGGCCCCCAGCAGCAGGGTGCAGACGCCGGCGCCGCCGACGATCCAGGTCCATTCCTGGGTGCCCGAGAGCACCGGCCACAGGCGCATCAGCAGGAACACGCCGGCCTTGACCATGGTCGCGGAATGCAGGTAGGCCGAGACCGGGGTCGGCGCGGCCATCGCATGCGGCAGCCAGAAGTGGAAGGGGAATTGCGCGCTCTTGGTCAGCGCGCCGAGCGCGATCAGCACCAGCGCCGTCGGGTAGAGACTGTGCGCCTGGATCCGGTCGGCCGCCTTCAGCACCACGTCGAGCTCGTAGCTGCCGGCCATATGGCCGAGAGTCAGCATGCCGGCCAGCAGGCACAGACCGCCCGCCGTGGTGACCGTGAAGGCCATGCGGGCGCCGCGCCGCGCATCGTTACGCTGGTGCCAGTAGCCGATCAGGAGGAAGGACGTCAGGCTGGTCAGCTCCCAGAACACGACCAGCTGGATGATGTTGCCGGACAAGACCACGCCCAGCATCGAGCCCATGAAGGCCAGCATGTAGGCGAAGAAGCGGCCCAGCGGATCGCTGCGCGACATGTAGTAGCGCGCATAGACCAGCACCAGCAGGCCGACGCCCAGCACGATCACGCTGAACAGCCAGGCCAGCCCGTCCATCCGCCAGACGAGGTCGAGGCCGGCCTCCGGCAGCCAGGCGGCGCGCGCGCGCAGGACCTCGCCGGTGCGGACTTGCCCGAACCGGGAAATGGCCAGCAGCAGCGCGGCCAGGGTCGCCAGCCCGGCCACTGCCGCCGGGCGCGTGCGCGAGCCTTGCGGCATGCACACGGCCACGAAGGCGCCGATGAACGGAAGCAGGACCAGGAGGGACAGCGGCCACATCGGCATCAGCGCTGGCCCGGCACGTTGTGATGGTTGAAGTCGTCTCGCATTCCGTTTCGCAAAAGTGGCTCCTGACTAAGGGCCTCAGCCGATATTGCTGCCGCGGATATGGCTCAGGTCGTCGTCCTTGCCCAGGTTGCCGGCGCGCGGATCGGTGCTGATGCCGCTGCCCGAACCGAGGTCGCCGGCGCCCGCGCCGCCGCCCACGCCCGAGGCCACGCCGGCACCCGTGCTGGTACCCGCACCGGTGCCGGCGCCGCCCGCATGGCCGGCGCCCAGGCCGCCCATGCCCGCGCCCATGCCGGACACCGAGCCGGCGCCGCCCGGCATGCCGCGCATTGCCACGTCAGGGCCCATGCTCGGCGCGCCGCCGCGGTCCGGATCGGTGCCGTAGAAGCTGTGGACCTGGCTGGCCCATTGTACGTCAGCCATGTCGGGCCAGGCATCCTTGTCGAAGCCGGGGGCGGTTTTCAGGCGCTCCTGCTCGACGTCGAGTACGAAGCGGTGGTTGACGGTGTCCAGGTGCAGGGCCTGCCAGGGCACGGCGAACAGTTTCTCGCCCATGCCGAGGAAGCCGCCGAAGGCCAGCACGGCGTAGGCGACCTGGCCGGTTTTCATGTCGAGCATGATCTCCTTGATGTCGCCCAGATCCTCGTTGGCGCCGTTAACGACGCCATCGCCGAGCAGGGTGTCCGCCCCCATCAGGGCGGGGCCGGGACCGGCGTGGCCGGTGCCCTTGTACATGCCGTACTTGTCGCGGTCTGCATAGCTCATGACGGTTCTCCTCCTGGTATTGGGTTGGTGTCGTGTGCAACCCGGTCAGGGTAAAAGTCGCGTACCCCGCGCGTTTGATGACGATCAATTGTGCCGGCTGCTCTCCTCGGGCAGTCAGGGATTTCCCGCACCGCCGGCCACCCCATATACCTGGCCGGTGGTGTAGCTGGCGTCGGCGGCCGCCAGCGCGACATAGGCCGGCGCCAGTTCGGCCGGCTGGGCCGGACGCTTCATCGGCGAGTCGCCGCCGAACTTCTCCAGGTTGCCCTGGGTCTGGCCGCCGCTCACCTGCAGCGGCGTCCACACCGGTCCGGGCGCCACCGCGTTCACGCGGATGCCCTTGTCCGCCAGCTGCTTGGCCAGCGATTTCGTGAAGGCCACCTGGGCCGCCTTGGTCTGCGAATAGGCCAGCAGGTTGGGCGAAGGGTCGTAGGCCTGCACCGACGCCGTGGTGATGATGCTGGCGCCCGGCGGCAGGTGCGGCACCGCCGCCTTGGTGATCCAGAACAGGGCGTACAGATTGGTCTTGAAATGCCAGTCCAGCTCCATCGTGGTGAGCTCGAGGATGGAGTCGATCGACTGCTGGCGCGCCGCATTGTTGACCAGGATGTCGAGCCCGCCCAGCTGGCGCACGGCCTGCTCGACCATTTTCTTGCAGAAGGCTTCATCGCGGATGTCCCCCGGCAGCGCGACGGCGTTGCGGCCGGCCTGGCGGATCAGGGCGACGACTTCGCGCGCATCGGCTTCCTCGGCCGGCAGGTAGCCGATCGCCACGTCCGCACCCTCGCGCGCGAAGGCGATCGCCACCGCGCGGCCGATGCCGGAATCGCCGCCGGTGACGAGGGCCCGCCGTCCCGCCAGGCGGCCGCTGCCGCGGTAAGTGGTTTCGCCATGGTCGGGACGCGGCGTCATCTTGCCGGCCAGGCCGGGCCAGTCCTGCTTCTGGCGCGGGAAGGGCGGACCGGGATAGGGCGGTGGCGTCAGGGAACGGGGAGCGGCCGGCGCCGGCTGGGCGCCGGGCTGGGCCTGGGCCTGGGCCAGTGCGGGCGCCGCGGCCAGGCCGGCGGCCATGGTGCCTACGAAGCGGCGGCGCGAGGGCTGGACCCCGCGCCCGTCCTTGCGGTCGGAATCGTCCATGAGGGTTCGTCCATGCGGCTGGAAACTGAACAGATACTAGCCGCAAACGGCCTCGAGGCGCGTCCGATAGACGCCGGGCAAGAAATCAGTCGAGATCGGCAGCGTCGTGGCGCTCGGCCACCTGTTCCTCGGGCTTGCCGCGCATGCGGTTGACCTTGCGGCCACGGATCACGGCCGGACGCGCGGCGACCTCGTCGGCCCAGCGCCGCACCTGCTGGTAGTTGTGCACGGACAGGAATTCTGCCGCCTCGTACAGCTCGCCCATCACCATGCCGCCATACCAGGGCCAGATCGCCATGTCGGCAATCGTGTACTCGTCGCCGGCGACGAAGCGGCGCTCGGCCAGCAGGCGGTCGAGGACGTCGAGCTGGCGCTTGGTTTCCATCGCATAGCGGTTGATCGGGTACTCCAGCTTTTCCGGCGCATAGGCATAGAAGTGGCCGAAGCCGCCGCCCACGAAAGGCGCGGAGCCCATCTGCCACATCAGCCAGTTGAAGGTTTCGGCGCGGGCCGGCAATTCCTTCGGCAGGAAGGCGTCGAATTTTTCCGCCAGGTAGACCAGGATCGAGCCGGATTCGAACACGCGCACCGGTTTGTCGCCGCTGCGGTCGACCAGGGCCGGGATCTTCGAGTTCGGGTTGATCCCGACGAAGCCGCTGCCGAACTGGGCGCCCTCGTTGATCTTGATGAGCCAGGCGTCGTATTCGGCGCCGGTGTGGCCGGCGGCCAGCAGCTCCTCGAGCATGATCGTGACCTTCTGGCCGTTCGGCGTACCCAGCGAATACAGCTGCAGCGGATGCTTGCCGACCGGCAGCTCCTGCTCATGGGTGGCGCCGGCGATCGGGCGGTTGATGTTGGCGAAGGCGCCGCCCGATGGTGTGGCGGGCGACCAGACCCGTGGCGGGACGTAGGTCGAGAAGGGGTTCGAGCTGCTGGTCATCGATTTCTCCTTGTTTGCGTGCTATCGAGGAGGACGATGATGCCGCAAATCGGGCGAGTTTGCCGACGATGGCTACGGTGCGGGACCGGCGCCGTCCGCGCCCGTCAGGATGGTGATCAGGGCGCGGGTGGCGGCGGACTGGCGCCGGTGCGGCGCGTACACGACCGAGAAGGGACGCGAGCGGCCGCGCAGCCGGGGCAGCAGTTCCACCAGGCGTCCGCTCTCCAGGTGCGGGGCCACGATGAAGTCATAGCTCTGGGCGATGCCGATGCCCGCCACCGCCAGCGACACCACGCCCAGCACGTCGTCCGACACCGCGATGGTGGACGGCGCCGTCCACTCGATGTCCCGGCCGCCATCCCTGAACACCCATGGCGCGATGCGGCCGGTGCGCGGCAGGATGAAGGGCAGGCAGGCGTGTCCTTGCAGCGCGTCCAGGGTCTGGGGCGTCCCCGCGCGGCGCAGGTAGTCCGGCGAGGCTACCAGGCATAGCGGCTCGTCCGCCAGCTTGCGCGCCACCAGGCCGCTGTCCGGCAGGTGGCCGAGCCGGATCGCCAGGTCGAAGCCTTCGGCGACCAGGTCCACGCTGCGGTTCGTGATGTTCAGCTCGACCCGCACCTGCGGATAGGCGCGCGTGAAGCGGGCCAGCAGCGCCGGCAGGCGGTGGTGGCCCCAGGTGGTCGGTACGCTCATGCGCACCCGGCCCGTCATGGCGTCGGCCTGGCCCTGGATCTCGCGCTCGGCGTCGCCCAGCAGCGTGAAGGCGGCGCGCGCCTGCTCCAGGTATTGGCGGCCGGCCTCGGTCAAGGTCACCTTGCGGGTCGAGCGGCGCAGCAGTTGCCCGCCGAGCCGGTGTTCCAGCCGCGTCACGGCACGGCTCAGCACCGAGGCCGTGGTCGACAGGGCCACGGCGCCGGCCGTGAACGAGCCGTGGTCGGCCACCGCGAGAAAGGCTTCGAGGTCGTCCAGGTAATCGAATTGGCGGCTGATTTTATCCTCCTGAGAACAAATGCTTTGCTTTTGGTCTAGTTTATCTCGCCTTCAGGCGGGAATAAAGTGGCTGGCCTGAACACAGCATTGGAGAAACACATGGATCTGCAATTGAATGGCAAGACCGCTCTCGTGACGGGAGCGACCGCCGGTATCGGCCTGGCCATCGCCCGCACGCTGGCAAAGGAAGGGGTGAGGGTCAGCATAACCGGACGTAGCCAGGACAAGCTCGATGCCGCCGCGGCGCAGATCGGTGCCGCCGCGCCCGGCGCCACGGTCACGACCCTGGTGGCCGATCTCGCTACCGCCGAGGGCGCGCTGGCATTGACTGCCGCCCTGCCGGACACCGACATCCTGGTCAACAACCTCGGTTATTACGAAGCCAAACCCTTCGCCGAGATCCGCGACGTGGACTGGGAGCGCATGCTCGACCTGAACCTGATGTCGGGCGTGCGCCTGGCGCGGCACTACTTCCCGCGCCTGCTGGAAAAGAATTGGGGCAGGGTGATCTTCATCTCGAGTGAAGTGGGCGCCTTCACGCCGCCGGACATGATCCATTACGGCGTCAGCAAGTCGGCCCAGCTGGCGGTGTCGCGCGGCCTGGCCGAACTCACGCGCGGCAGCGGCGTGACCGTGAACAGCGTGCTGCCCGCGGCCACCCGCTCGGACGGCATCGTCGAGTACCTGCGCCAGACCGCGCCGCGTCCCGGCATGAGCGATGCCGAGATCGAAACCCACTTCTTCGATACCTATCGCCCGAGCTCCCTGATCGCACGCATGATCGAGGCCGACGAGGTCGCCGCCATGGTGGCCCTGCTGGCCAGCCCGCTCGGCGCCGCAACGAATGGCGCCGCCGTGCGCGTCGAAGGCGGCAGCTTCCGTTCCATCCTCTAATTCGCTGGAATCGTCATCATGAAAACGCATCGCTTTTTCCTGGCCGCCTATGCCGCGGCCACCACCCTGTTCCTGTCCGGCGCCGCAAGCGCGGCCGACCGGCCCGCACTCGAGCGCTGGCGCAGCTACGCCGGCGTGAGCTGGGATGCCGCCGCGGGCGGCCGCGACCCCGCTTCCTTCGCCGGTTCGGTCGGCGCTCCCATCGCCGGCATCCATTTCGACGCACACGGACGCGCCTTCGTCAGCACGCCGCGCCTGGTATCGGCCGACAGCCCGGCCACCCTGAGCATCCTGGATACGAGCGCCTCCACCGGGCCGGCGCGGCTGACGGCCTTCCCCTCGGCCGCGGCGAATGCGGTATCCGGGGCGCCCGACAGCCACCTGCGCAACGTGCTCGGCTTTTACGTCGACAAACGCAACGGCTGGCTGTGGACGCTCGACCAGGGCTTCGTCGCCGGCGAGGCGAGCGCACCCAAGGGCGGGCAGAAGATCATGGTGTTCGAGCTGCGCACCGGGAAGCTCGTCAAGACCATTACGCTGGACGCGGTGGCGGACCGCAAGGGCAGCTTCCTGAACGACATCGTGGTCGATGAGGCGCGCAGGATCGCCTACGTCTCGGACAGCGGCCTGCGCAGCGCGCCGGCCAACCAGGCCGGCCTGATCGTCGTCGACTTCGGCACCGGCCGCACGCGCCGCGTCCTCGACCGGCATGCGAGCCTGATGCCGCAGCCCGGCGTGAAGGTGATGTCGCACGGCGAGGAGGTATGGCCCGGCAAGCCCCTGCTGCTGGGCGTGAACGGCATCGCGCTGTCGCCGGACGGACAGACCCTGTACTGGACCGTCACCACCGGCACCCATGCCTACGCCATGCCGACCGCCCTGCTGCGCGACCCGCGCGCCGGCAAGGCCGCGCTGGCCAGGGCGGTACGCGACCTGGGCGAGGTCGGCGGCAATACCGACGGCATCGTCACCGACGCCGAGGGCCGGCTGTACATCACGGACGTGAGCCGCAACGGCATCGTCGAATACGAGCCGCGCACCAAATCGATGCGGCTGCTGGCCGCGGACGAGGGCGTGCACTGGCCGGACACGCCGGCGATCGGTCCCGACGGCAGGCTGGTCTTCACCTCCAGCAACCTGAACCGGCATTTCGCCGGCCAGGTCAAGCCGGGCGAGGAGCGCTACGAGCTGTGGCGCGTGAGCCGCAAGTGAGCCGCAAATAAGGGAACCCGATCAGCCGGCGACCGCCGTCCTGGCCGGCTTTTTCTTCGGCTTCGGCAGCGGCATCAGCGCCGCCGTTTCCTCGATCAGGCGGCGCAGCAGGTCCGGATCGTCGAGCAGCTCGTCGGCGACCGGATAGTCCTTCGCGCCCGGATAGGGCGGCCCTTGCGGCAGGTCCGGCGCGAGGCTCGCCACGGCCTGCGAAGGCTTGATGAAGAGGCTGTTGTCGCAGGCGAAGGCGACGACCTTCTCGTCCAGGTAGAGCGCGTATTCGCCGAACAGCTTCCGGTACGTCATGCGGCTGCCCAGCCTGACGGTTTCGAGAACGTATTCGACGAAGCTCAGCTCAGTTGCCATGTGTACCCTCCAGGATGTCGATAACCATGGAGGGTAGCAGATGTTCGATGCTAGCCCATCGCTTTCCGCGGCGGCAGCGGCGCCTCGGGCGGCACCAGTCCCTCGGCCCGCAGCGCTTCCCAGAACGCGGCCGGAATCTCGATGTGCATCAGGGTGGCATTGCGCCGCAGGTGCTCCGGGCTGCTGGCGCCGGGAATGGTCGCCGCCACCACCGGATGGGCGGCGCCGAACTGCAGCGCCGCCGCCGGCAGGTCGACGTGGTGGCGACTGGCCACCTGGCGCAGGCGTTCGCGGTGCGCATGCTGCTCGGGCTTGGCCGGCTGGTAGTCGTAATGCTCGCCGCCGGCCAGGAAGCCGGAGTTGAACGGGCCGCCCAGCACCACGTGGGCGCCACGCTTGGCGCACAGCGGGAACAGCTCTTGCAGCGGCGTGGTTTCCATCAGCGTGTAGCGGCCGGCCAGCAGGAAGATGTCCGGATCGGAATCGCGCAGCGCGCGCAGGCAGGGATCGACCGTGTTCACGCCCAGGCCCCAGGCCTTGATGACGCCTTCCTCGCGCAGCCTGACCATGCCTTCGAAGGCGCCGCCCTTGCCGGCGGCGATCCGGTAGTAATGCTCGAATTCTTTCCCGAACATGTCGGGCGAGAGGTCGTGCACGTAGGCGATGTCGATATGGCCGAGGGCCAGGCGCTGCAGGCTGTCTTCGACCGAACGGCGCACGCCGTCGGCCGTGTAGTCGATCACGCGCTTGAAGGGCAGGGCGCCGACGAAGGGCGCTTCGATTTCGCCGGGCATGTGCGGCGCCAGCAGGCGCCCGACCTTGGTCGACAGCGTGTACTCATGGCGGGGCCGCTTGCGCAGGGCCTGGCCGAAGCGGTGCTCGGACAGGCCGGCGCCGTAGTGGGGCGCGGTGTCGAAGTAGCGGATGCCTGCTTCCCAGGCGGCATCGACGGTGGCGATGCCGGCTGCGTCGCTGGTGGTATGGTACATGTCGCCCAGCCCGGTGCCGCCCAGGCCCAGGCGCGTGATCGGTTGGTAGCGCTGGCTCACGGTGGATCCTTTCTCATGCTCGGTTGCGGAACATGCTACACCGTGGGGTAGGGCGCACGGTTGAAGAACCGGACTATGCGCGCCTGCGCCGCCACGCCAGGATGGTCAAGGGATCCCGAACCACCGGGCCGACCGGCGACACGGACTGGTTGCTTGGCTCAGCGCAGCAGCTTCAGTCCGGGCGGCAGCGCATCGCCGAACATGCGGGTGGTGCTGGCCTGGTCGAGCTCCACGACCTCGCGTACCATCGCCGCCCAGCTGGCCGGCGCGCCGCTGGCGGCCAGCTTGTGCAGCACCTGCTGGCGCAAGGCCTCGCCGCTCAGTTCCCCTCCAATGTCGCGCGAGCGGTCGCCGGTCCTGCGCGCGATGTGGGCGGCGGCGAAGCCGGCCGGTTCGATGCGTTTCCAGTCGAGCTGCAGCAGGATCTCCAGCCAGCGCTCGGCCGCTTCGATGGTCGCGACTTCGTGGGCGCTGGATTGCAGCGACTGGCGCGCGCCGACCCTGGCCAGGGCCCAGAGATAGCGCGCATAGGTGGCGGCGGTTTTGGCATCCGGCTTCGGCACCGCCGGAATCGCCATGATTCTCCCCAGCATCCAGTCGCCGATCTCGACCTTGTAGGCGGAGGGGATGCGTTCGAGCGAGGCGCCCAGGCGCAGCATGTCGTCCTCGCTGCCGTCGACCAGGGTGACGGGACGCCTGGCGCGGTCCGCCGGCTCGGCCTGCAGGTTGAAGGCGAAGTCGTCGAGCAGTCGCAGCTGCGCTTCGGTCGACAAGCCTCCGGCGACGCGGCGCCACAAGGTCCACCACTCGGCGCGCACCTGGCTGTCCTTGTGATACTGGACGCCGGTCTCGAACAGGGCCCACAGCTGCTCGATGCGCCATTCGTCGAGCGGATGGCCGAAGCCGGGGCGCAGGCACCAGCCGGCCAGGTTCAGCCAGACCCGTTCGTGTTCGCTCGATCTGCGACGGCCCTTCGCGCGCTCCATCAGGGCGTCGAACAGGCGGCGCAGCAGCGGCGTCTCCCAGCGTTCGCGGCCGCCCAGCAGGTGTTCGAGGCTGCCGCGCAGCTGGCGCACTTCGCGGCTCTCGACCTGCTGGTTGCGGGCGCCGAAGATGCGGTCGAGGCGCTGGATGGCTTCATCGAGCCGCGGCGGCAGCTCGCCGTCCGCGCCGGCGTCCCGGGCCTCGTCTTCCTGGCCGCGCAGCTGGAACTCGAGCTTCCAGCGCTGGCCGCTGCCGTCCTCGGCCACGCAATGCACTTCCAGCGTGCCGACCTCGGACAGCGAAGCCGCCAGCTGGACCGGCATCTCCGTCTTCGCGCCCGCGTCCCTGGCGCGCAGCACGGTGGCGATGGCCGGCAGGCGCACGACGTCGAGCGGATCCAGTTCGAGCAGCTCGCCCGGCTGCGGCCGGCTGCCTTGCGGATCGGCGATCGCCGACACCAGGTGGAAACGCACCGGCCGTCCCAGGCGCAGGCCGAAGCTGCGCTCGATCAGGCGCACTTCGACGCCGGGCTTTTCGCCGCGCGGCAGCAGGCAGACGGCTTTCAATGCGCCGCCGGCCTGGGCACGGGTTTGCAAGTCTTCCAGCAGCAGGAAATAGCTGCGCGCCGAACCGCTTTCAATGCCCGGGGCCAGGCCCTGGCGCGCCAGCGAATAGGCGACCGCGCCGCGCGCCACGGCGACGTCGGGGTCGGCGTTGTGCAGCACGCGGATGCTGGCGCCGCGCCAGGCGGACAAGGTGTCGGCCAGCCGTTGTGCGAGTGCGGCGCCGCGGAATACGCCGCCGTTCAGCAGCAGCGTGTCCGGTATCGGCAGGCTGCCGTCGTCGCCGGTGCCGAGGGCTTCGCGCGCCGCCCTGGCGTGCTGGCGCAGGAAGTCGGCCAGGTGGCGCGTGATGGCCGCGTCGCTGGCATAGGGCAGGCCGAATTCGACGATGCCGGCGCGTGCGCGCTGCGCGCCTTCGCGGTTCTCGTTGAGCGGGAAGAAGCCGTCCAGCACGATGCGCTCGATGTCTCCGCGCGTGAGCGGGGCGCTGCGGCTGGCGCCGATCAGGCGCGAACCGGCGCCCAGCAGGGTCACGCTCACCTGGTCCGGCGCATCGGGGGCCAGCAGCTGTTCCTTGGCCGCGCGGCAGCGCTCGGTCAGCTGGGCCAGGCGGGCGGCGGACAGGCGCGCCGGCTGGCCTTGCTGGCCGTCCTGCGCCGCCAGCCTCGATTCGATCAGGTGGGCGAGGGCGAGGTCCATATTGTCCCCACCCAGGATCAGGTGGTTGCCGACGCCGATCCGGGTCAGCCTGGGGACGCCGTCGTCCAGCGCCACCTTGACCAGGCTGAAGTCGGTGGTGCCGCCGCCGACGTCGGCCACCAGCACCAGGCGCGTGTCCGCCAGTTCGGCGGCCAGGGTGTCGCGGTGGCGGTGCAGCCAGTCGTACAGGGCGGCCTGCGGCTCTTCCAGCAGGCGCAGGGAGGGCAGGCCGGCCAGGCGCGCCGCTTCCAGCGTGAGCGCGCGCGCGCCTTCGTCGAAAGAGGCGGGCACGGTCAGCACCAGGTCCTGGTTTTCCAGCGGCTGCCGGGGATGGCGCGTATTCCAGGCCGCGCGCAGATAGGCGAGGTAGCTTGCGCTGGCCGCCAGAGGGGAAACCTTGGGCACTTCGTCCGGCGCGCCCCAGGGCAGGATGGGCGCGGTGCGGTCGACGCCGGGGTGGGACAGCCAGCTCTTGGCAGATGCAACTAACCGACCTGGGGTGTGTGCACCCAGCAGGCGGGCAAGCCGGCCGACCACGGCATCCGGCACCCCGGCCGGGTCGGCAGCCTGCCAGGGCAGTTGCAGGGCGCCGGCCGGCAGTTCGCCCGCGGCCGGGTGGTAGCGGCTTGATGCCAGCAGCGGCGCCGCGGCGACTTCGCCCGGCGCCACCAACTGGTCGATGGCAAAGGTGTCGACCTGCTGCGTTCCAGGTGCCGCATAGGCCAGCACCGTGTTGGTGGTCCCCAGGTCGATGCCGACCAGCCAGGCCGGCGCTGCCGCCGATGTGCCCACGGCGCCGTTCACGCTCACCTTTTACTGCTGCTCGGTGGCGCGGACGTCGAACTCGACCTTCCAGCGCTGGCCTTCGCGCGAAACCGCGATCAGCTCCAGCGTGCCGGCCTCGGTGGCCAGCGCGTGCAGCTTGACCTGGGCGACGTCGCCCGGCGTACGGCCTTCGGCCGGCAGTTCGGCCTGGATCTCGTTCAGCTCCTGCAGCTCGTCCGGGCCCCAGAACTCGAGCACCTCGCCGATGCGGTCCTGGCGGCGCACGGTCGAACCGAAGAAGCGGAAGTGCACCGGCTCGCCCACCACTAGGCCGAATTCCTGGCCCGGCAGCTCCAGCTCGCTGCCTTCTTCCATGCCGAAGGGCGCCACGCACAGCGCCGTGATCGGCGGCTCCATGCCGGGGATGGCCGGCATCGAGGATTCCACGCCCACATAGTAGGAACGGGCCGTGCCGCCGCGGATGCGCACGCCGCCGCCGCGCCGCGCATAGCCGTAGTAGGCCGCGCCGCGGGCAACCGCGAGGTCGAGGTCGGCGCCTTCCAGCATGCGCGCCGGTTCCGCGCCTTCCATGTACAGCCAGTCGTTGATGGTGTCCATCACGCGCCGGGACAGGATCTCGGATTTGAACACGCCGCCGTTGAACAGCACCGCGGTCGGGTGCAGGAAGCTGTGTTCCGGGTTGACCTGTCCATTGAAGCCTTCCAGCTCCGCGGTGGCGCCGGCCTGGCGGGCCAGGAAGGCGGCCAGGTGGCGGGTCACCGCGGCGTCCTGCGCATACGGCAGGCCGATCTGGGTCAGGCCGGCGCGCGCGCGGGTGGCCGGACGGGCCGAGGCTTCGACTTTCGGGAAGAAGCCGTCGGTGATGAAGGTGGTGACTTCGTCGCGCGTGAGTTCGGTGCGGATCGAACCGCCGATCAGCTTCGAGCCGCGGCTCGGCACCACGATCGGCCAGGTGGTGGCATTCGCGTCGGCCAGCAGGTGTTCCTTGGCGCCGCGGCAGGCGTAGGTGAGGGCGCGCATCTGCCAGGCGTCGAGCTGGGTGCCGTTGGCCTGCAATTTACGGGCGACCAGGTGCGCCAGTGCCAGGTCCATATTGTCGCCGCCCAGCAGGATGTGGTCGCCGACCGCGACGCGGTGCGGTTCCAGGTTGCCGTCGCGCTCGAGGATGGCGATCAGCGAGAAGTCGCTGGTGCCGCCGCCGACGTCAACCACCAGCACGATGTCGCCGGCTTTCACCTGCTTGCGCCAGCGGCCGCCGCTGCCTTCGATCCAGCTGTACAGGGCCGCCTGCGGCTCTTCCAGCAGGGTCGGGCTGCCGTAGCCGGCATGGCGTGCGGCTTCCGCGGTCAGCTCGCGTGCGCCCGGGTCGAAGGAAGCCGGGATCGTCACGGTGACGGCCTGCTGGTCGAAGGGCGCTTCCGGATGCGCGGCATTCCAGGCATTGCGGATGTGTTCCAGGTAGCGGGTCGATGCCGTCAGCGGCGACACGCGCTCGACTTCTTCCGGCGCATCGGTCGGCAGGATGGCGGCGCGGCGGTCCACGCCCGGGTGGCTCAGCCAGCTCTTGGCCGAGGACACCAGGCGGATCGGGGTGCCGGCGCCGCGACTGCGGGCCATTTCACCGACCACGGGCGCGGCCTGGCCATTGGTCCAGGGCAGGGCCAGCTCGCCCGGCGCCAGTTCGTCCGGGTGCGGCAGGTACATGAAGGAGGGCAGCAGCGGCAGCGCCTCGACGGTGCCGGGGCCGCTCAGCTGCGGGATCGGCAGCACGCCCTGGTCGGCCTTTTCGCCGTCGCTGGCCTGCAGGTCGACCCAGGACAGGGCACTGTGGGTGGTGCCGAGGTCGATGCCGATGGCATAGCGCGCGGTTTCCATGTTGGCACTCACAGTTCCACCTCCGCCGGCGCCAGGATATTCGCGTCGTGCTTGTCGGCCAGTTGCGGCAGGGTCACCTTGGCGGCGCGCCAGCCGCGGTGGCTCAGGGTGCCGGTGAACGGCGCCTTGCCGACCACGTTGCCGGTCAGGCGCACGCTGGCGGCATCGAAGCCTTCCGGCAGGGTGACGCGCGCGCCTTCCAGCTCGCTGCGCACCGGTTCGATCGTGAAGTGCTCGCGCAGCACGCGGGCGCAGCCTTCGTGCACGACGCGGGCGGCGGCGCCGATGTCGGCGTCGCTGTAGACGGTGATGTTCTCGTTGGCGAAGTCGATCAGGCGCGCCTCGCGCTGCAGCAGGGACAGCAGTTGCAGGGCGGCGTCGGGCGTGGCCACGCGCAGCGGTGCGGCGGCCGGTGCCGGTGCGGGCGCAGGCGCAGGGGCGGGTGCAGCCGCGGGCGCCGGTGCGGCGATCGGGCCGATCTGGTCATCGCGCACGCGCGCGGCGAATTCGGCGTCGCCCAGGGTCTTGAAGAAGGCGCCGAAGGCGAGGGAAAGCCGGCTCCAGAAGGAGGGCAGGTTGGTCGGTTGGCTCATGTTCTTGTGTTGTCCGGTCCATGAAAGCGCGCATGATACCAGTTAGCCAAAAAATGGATGGCCAGGCGCGGCAGAGTCAGATGGCGGGATTGCCCGTGGTTTGCGGCGGCGCAGCGGGTTCCGGCGTGCCGGCGGCCCTGCCGAGCAGGGCGCTCGCATAGGCGTCGAAATCGTCGAGTCCGCGCTTGATGATGGTGACCAGGGCCGGCAGCGGCGCCGCCTGGTAGTCCCATTCGGCGCGGCAGAATTCGCCGGTGCGCTTCAGGTCCTCGCCCAGGGCGGGATCGATCCAGCCGGCTTGTTCCAGCAGCGAGATCACTTCGCGTTCGTCCCGCGCCGTGCCGAGGCCGTAATGGGCGAGCACGTAGTCGCCCATCTCCACCGCCGCTTCCCAGGCGCGGATCACGTTCAGCGTGGCGGCGTCCTGGCGCGTGATGTCGCCGACAAAGGTCGTCGGGTCCTTCTCGTACTCGTCGCGGGCACGCTTGATGCAGCGCTCGATGGTGCCCGTCTTGCTCACCAGCAGATCGTTGTCCATCGCTTTTCCTTGTTGTCCGAAGCTTTACGTTACAACAAGAACATCAAGGCCGCCGCACAGGTGGGACCGAGCGCGCCCAGGAACAGCCAGACCGCGCCGATCGACTCGTCGGCGAAGCCGTGGCGCAACAGGGCGGCGCCGGCCGGATTCGGGGCGTTGGCGATCACCGTCAGGCCGCCGCCGCCCACCGCGCCGGCCACCAGCATGTATTTTTCGTGATCGGACAGGCCGGTGATCAGCGAGCCGAGATAAGTCAGGGCGGCGTTGTCGGTGACGGCCGTCAGGCCCAGGGCGCCGAAGAACAGGGCGGTCGGGCCGAGGCTGGAGACGACCGGCTGCAGCCACCACTGCTGCATGCCGCCCAGCACCACCAAACCCGCCAGGAAAAAGCCGACCAGCAAGCCTTCCTTCAGGATCAGCGGCGACTGGTAGCGGTCATAGGCTTGGGTAAAACCGAGGAAGAGCAGGAACAGGCCCATGAACAGCACCGGATGGTGGGCCAGCAGCACCACCGCGGCCAGGAAGGCCAGGTGGATCAGCGACACCAGCGGCGGCACCGGCGCCGTTTCGCCGTCGACGGAGGTATCGAGCTGGCGCAGGTGGGAGCGCAGCAGGAAGGTGATGACGGTGGCGTTGAACGCCACCGCGACCAGGGCGCGCCAGCCGATGTGGGTCAGCATCCAGGTGCTGTCCCAGCCCCAGGTGCCGGCCACCATCAGCACCGGCGGCGCCGCGTACGAGGTCAGGGTGCCGCCGATCGAGACGTTCACGAACAGCACGCCCAGCGCGCCGTACTTGAGCCATTCGGGCATGCCCTGGCGGAACACGGCCGGGGCCAGCATCAGGGCGGCCAGGGTCATCGCGGCCGGCTCGGTGATCAGGGAGCCGCACAGCGGCACCAGCGCCAGGGCCAGCCAGGCCTGGGCCACTTCGGAGCGGACCGGCGCCAGACGGGCAAGGATGCGCAGCAGGGCGCGCGCTGCTTCCAGCACCGGACGCGAGGCGGCCACCACCATCACGACGAACACGAACAGCGGCTCGGTGTAGTGGCGCGACTCGGCATAGTCGACCGCCGCCGTAGGGCCCTCGACCAGGGCCATGAAGGCCATCAGCACGAAGGCCCAGAAGCCGAACACGACCTCGACTTCGCCCAGCAGGTGGAACAGTCCGGCATGGCGCGGATGGCGGTGCGCCAGCACTTCGAACATGTGGGTGGAGAAGGTGTGCAGCAGGGCCACGACGAACAGGACCAGGCCGATGGTTTGCATGGTCGTGGTCATCGTGGCACTCCGGTGAAGCATGCGGTAGCGGGCATTGTGCAGCTTGATTGAAATGGCAATGCCGCCATTATTTCATTTTTTGCTGCCGGGGCCGAATGGGCGGCCGTGCGGCCTACTTTGCCTGTTTTGCCGGCCCGCCGGCGCCGATGGCCATGGTGGCGGCATCGAACTTCCGCGCGTGCAGGTCTCGTTGATCTTCCGGGTCTCGTCCAGCATGGCCTTGTACACCGCCCGGTTCGAGGCCGCGCGGCGTTGCCGGCGGCTTGCGCGGTGGGGGAGGGCGAAAGTCTAGTGAGCATGCCGGACGCCGTGCAGCCCCATCGATGGGGGAACGAAAGACAAGGCGTGGTTTGTGACCAAAAATGCCACACAAAGATGTAACTGATTCGCGTTCAATTGACACCAAAATACGCCGGTGCTTTGATGGATCGGCCTGACTGCCGGGGAAAAAGAAGAAGGCCGCTAGCCAGGTACTCGATGAATTCCTACCACGGAGACCTATTCCCATGGCTACAACGCATTCGGCTTTTCTGCAAAAGCCGCTCACGCTTGCGGTTCGTTTTGCCCTGGCCAGCCTGGCGGCCATTCCGCTGGCTGCCATCGCCCAGGATTCCACCACCTCGACCACGACCGATACCACCAAGACTCCGGCCGCCAACCAGCAGGTTCAGCGCGTGGAAGTGACGGGCTCGCGCATCCGCCGCACCGACGTCGAAACACCCAGCCCGGTCCAGATCATCAGCGCCAAGGAACTCAAGCAGACGGGCTATACCTCCGTCTCCGAGGTGCTGCGCAACATCACCGCCAACGGCCAGGGCACGCTGTCGCAATCCTTCAGCGGCGCCTTCGCGGCTGGTGCGTCCGGCATCTCCCTGCGCGGCCTGACCGTCGGCGCGACCCTGGTGCTGATCGACGGCCAGCGCATGGCGCCCTATGCGCTGTCGGACGACGGCCAGCGCAGCTTCGTCGACATCAGCCAGATCCCGATGGAGGCGATCGACCGCATCGAGGTGCTGAAGGACGGCGCTTCCTCGATCTACGGTTCGGATGCGGTGGCCGGCGTGGTCAACGTGATCCTGAAGAAGCAATACACGGGCAGCGAGCTGACCGCCGAGGCCGGCCAGGCCTGGCGCGGCGACGGCGTCACCGCCCACGCCTCGGGCATCCACGGCTGGGGCGACCTCGACCGCGACGGCCACAGCGGGTACATCGCGCTCGAATACCGCCACCAGAACGAGATCCTGGCGAGCAACCGCAACCGGGCGTTCACGAATACCGACTGGACGGCATTCGGCGGCAAGAACCTGACCCGCGGCGTGCCGACGGCAAACAACGGCTTCCTGCCGGCCAGTATCACCGGCTACCTGATCGACCCGGACACCGGCGCCGTCACCAACCTGCCGGGCTGCTCCAGCGCCCAGTTCAATGCCGGCCAGTGCGCCTACCGCGACCGCGGCCTGCAGCTGCAACCGAGCACCAAGAACATCAACCTGCTCGGTTCCTATGTCCAGAAACTGGGCAGCGACTGGCAATTGAACCTGAAGGGCTCGTATTTCCGCTCGGAGGCGGAGCAGGTGAACCGCTTTGCGACCACGGGCGGCCTCGCCGGGCTGTCGGCGCTGGCCTATGGGCCGGGCATTCCTCCGGAGGCAACGCCGCCGGGCGCGCCGGTCCTGATCACGGTGCCCGCCACCTATCCCGGCAACACCACCGGACGGCCCCAGGTCCTGCAATACAACTTTCCGGAACTGGGCGGCAGCCGCGCCGGCGTGCGGTCCGATACCTGGCGCCTGGGCGCCGACCTGGCCGGCAGCCTTGCCGGCTGGGACCTGACGGCCGCGGTCGGCGCCAGCGAGAGCAAGGTGAAACAGGACATCAACAACGGCTTCAACATCACCAACCTGCAGGCGGCCTTCAACGATCCGGTCCATCCCTACCTGATCGGGGACGCCGCCAGCGGCAATACCCAGGCCCAGCGCGACTTCATCGCCCCGATGCAGCATGCCAAGGCCACCAGCAAGCTGCAGTTCGTGCGCGTGTCCGCCGGCCACGAACTGATGCCGCTGAAGGGCGGCGCGCTGGCCCTGAACCTGGGCCTCGAATATACGCACCGTGCCCTCGACGCCCAGGCGCCGCCCACCGTTGCCAACGGCACCCAGATCGGCAATAACGCCTGGGCCATCGGCACCCAGAACATTGCTGCCGGCTATGGCGAGATCGTGGCGCCGGTGCTGAAGAATCTCGAACTGGATGCCTCGGTGCGCTATGACAAGGTGATGGGCATCGACAAGGCCGTCACGCCCAAGGCGGGCTTCAAATGGTCGCCGCTCAGCCAGGTGACGGTGCGCGGCACCTATACCGAAGGCTTCCGCGCGCCGAATCCGGCCGAGATCGGCAATACCGGCAACTACTTCTTCGCGAATACCCAGCCGGATCCGGTCCTGTGCGCCAACACGGGCGGCGCCGATCCCACCACGACGCCCGGCAACTTCCCGCAGCAATGCAATGTGTCGATCGCTGGTGTCCAGACCCCGGGCAAGGGCCTGAAGTCGGAAAAATCGAAGTCGTATACCTTCGGCCTGATCCTGGAACCGGTCCGCAACATGAATGTTTCGCTGGACTACTACCACATCCGGATCGACAACCAGATCATCAGCGCGATCAATGATCCGGCCTACGACGCGACGCCTTTCCTGGTGCGCGGCGTGCCGATCGCCCAGCCCTTCGTGAACCCGGACGGCAGCCTCTCGACCGTCACGCCGCCGGTCGGCAATGCGCTGTTCGCGCCCTATCCCTACGAGAACGCGCTGTACACGATGACCAACGGCATCGACCTCGACGCGCGCATGAACTGGCCGCTGGCGGGAGGCAAGCTCAGCGCCCAGCTGACGGCGACCCACATGATTTCGTACAAGCAGGGCACCACCGGCGCCGAGGCGATCCAGCTGGCCGGCACTCACGGCCCGTCGGCCACCTCCGGCGACACCGGCAACCCGCGCGACCGCGCCCAGCTCAAGATCGGCTGGGACAAGGGCCCGCTGACGGTGTCGACCACGGTGAACTGGGTCAGCAGCTTCTCCGTGACCGATCCATCGTCGACCAACGCCGCCACCTGCGCGGACGCGATTTCCTTCGTGTTCGCGACGCCGAATACGGAATTCTGCCGGGTCCGCGCGTTCACCTCGGTCGACGTCTATGGCGAGTACCGCCTGTCGCAGAAGCTCAGCCTGCACGCCTCGGTGCTGAACCTGTTCAACAGCCCGCCGCCGCTGGACTTCCAGACCTATGGCAGTTCGCCGTCGACCTTCTACAACCCGGCGCTGCACCAGGCGGGAGCGGTCGGGCGTTTCGTGAATGTCGGGCTGAACTACAAGTTCTGAGCGGGGTGGCGAACAGGGCTGGACGATGGCGCTGTTGCACGGCATGTAAGCATCTGTCAGCAGCGTAAGCGTTTGTAAAGTGTGTCAACACATGGGGCAGGGGCTGCGTTTTACGAGCACATTGACCACTAAACAGCTGAGGATCTTCATCATGAAAAAAACCATTGCCGCTGTGATCTCCGCCCTGTTCGCCACCGCAGCGTTTGCCCAGACGCCGACCCCGGCCCCGGCCCCGGCCCCGGCCCCGGCTTCCAAGCAGGCCGTACTGGTCAACAATGCCGACCTGAAGGCATCGAAAGCCGCCACCAAGCCGGCGCCTGTCGAAGCACAGGCAGCGCAAGCCGACGTAAAAGCGGCGCATGACGATGCGAAGGCGGCCAAGTCGCATGCCAAGGATGCGAAGACCAGCGCCAAGCATGCAAAGAGCAAGGTCAAGCATGTCGCGAAGACCGACACGGTGAAGGACAAGGAGGGGACTGCGGCCACGACACCGGCATCGGCCGACCCTGCCGCACCGGCTCCCGCTTCCGCTTCCGTTGAAACCCCGGCTCCGGCTGCAAGTGCGACCCCGGTACAGGATGCCACGCCGGCTCCTGCCGTCACCCCGGCTCCCGCCGCCGCTCCGGCCCCCACTGCCACCCCGGCGCCTGCCGCGCCGATTACTCGGTAAAGCTGCCGTTCCGATTCCAGCGAAGCCCGCGCCATGCGGGCTTTTTCTCATGGCTGGCCGAACAAAAAAAGCCGGCAGACAAGTCCGCCGGCAAACGTGGGAGAGGAAACCGAGTGGTTCCTGTCAGGCCTAGCTGACATCTCCATGTTATCGAATGACACCCACGCGCATTATTAAATCTTGTCCATCTTGCTCTGGTGGCACAGGCGGTCTGCGAGATGATGCGCGTCCATGAAGCGCTGAGAGAATCGCGGGGCGACTTTTGATGTTGGTGGTAACGTCTGTTTCCGACCCGTTGCGGTATCTGGGGCTGCGGACCGCCGAGACAACTTAACCGTACTGTAATGTTCCGTGCAATCGTGCAGTGATATCTTCTAGCTGGATTTACTCTTGCTCACAAACTGGGTTGGCCGTCGGTTCGAAAGGATTGGCGGCTTTTTTTATTGTCCGTGCGCGGCGCGCGGCTGACCATCCATCGATTACGGTCCACTTCTGAATGACTCAATCGACCCATTGCGGACCTTATTTTCTAGTATCTAAGCTAACCTCTTTGTATGACATAAAATGAAATTGGAGGACAACCAATATGACCGCTATCGTCATTTCTCCGACAAATCCGAGATCAAAATGAACATGGAAAGCCAGGCCAAGTACTGAGCGGGTAAACATATAAAGTGGAAGTAAAAACCTGGATACAGTCCACCTCAGCCGCAAATGTGTCCCGCAGATAGGGCATACGGCACTGCCATCGAAAGGTGGCTTGAAGAGTGCGGCTGTACCAATCGATATGGATCGATTCCCACAATGTGGGCACTTATACATGACGGCTCCTGATCTTTGGAGAGACCGAGACATGAGGCAATGTCGATAGTTCGCGCTTGCCGGACCCGGCCGTTCGGCTCAGGATAGCAGGTTGCGGCGATGGAAAAGTCACGCAGTATCACGGCCGTCCGCAACCGGCCGGTATCCGCCTATCGCGACTGGCAAATCGATGACCTTGGTACTGAACGCATGATCTATAGATCGGCAGCGTAACGACGTTCCATCTCTTCCTGCGTTTCGACAGGGCCGGTGATGCCGGTCTGTTCCGATATCATTTGCCCCATGCTCGGCAATGCACTTCTTGCGACCTGCTGTTCGGGCTTCCACAATCCCGAACGCATGAACGCTTTGGCACAATGTAAGTAGGCTTCGTCCACGACGATCCTTATCACGGCCTTGGGCGTTCCGCGGTCATCCGCACACAAGGCCAGGTCCCCGGCATCGATTGACAGCGCAGCCTTTCCGTTGACGCGAAGAGTTTCATTGATACCTGGGATCATGAACAGCAGGCCAGCCCGGCCGGTGCCAATAATATTCGTCAGTGAATCGAGGCGATTGTTACCCGGTGCGTCCGGGATCAGCAGCGTGCACGAATCTCTGACACGGACAAACCCTGGCGATCCGCCCCGAGGCGAGGCGTCGGCTTTACCATCCGCGCTCGTCGTCGCCAGCACCAAGAACGGCGACAGCGAAATGAACTTGACGCAGTGTGAATCCAGTTCGGTCAGCTGCTTGAGAACAGCTCGGCCGGCGGGTTGCGGATATAGCTCACGTAGGGCTGCAAGGGAAGTCAGGTCTGAATTCATGCTCAATACTTCAACTAGAAAGCGACGATGTTGTCACGGGTATGTTGTCAAAGCAATCCAAATATCATTCGATTGGTGATTTGTGCAGTCTTGCATACGGGTTGACGGTCCCATGCCAAACGGCAAGGAAAGATCGATAACTCGACTGTCCAGAACGGTTCATACGCTGCAATAGTCCTTTAGCTGGAGTGTCGACGCCTCCGAAAATCAGCCGAAATTGTTGTCGCCAGATTTTTTCAACACAATAGACCCAAAGCGCACATCACCCTACGAACTAACAGCTGAGTTAAGCCACGCAGCGAAGCGGCGTCGGCTTGAACGAATTGTTAAGCGCTGCGTCGTATGCCGACAAGAGTTCATGTGCGAAGCAAGGGAGCGAGGAAGAACGGCCCTGTGTGGTTAAGCATTGAATTCTTCAAGGGCGTAATCATAGTCCAGGCTCACACGTAGGATGACGTTCGCATAAGCCTTGTTAGGCAAGATGTAATCTCGAAACTCCGTGAGTTCGTTTTCGATGAGGCTCCGAGCGTCCACACGGTTCATGCCGCGCTTGCTCATGTTCGCTCTCGCACGCATCTCCGTGAGCGTCGCATCCTCCGAATGGATAAACGCCCGCAGAACGCATCGATCCCGCACACATTCATGAAGGGCGTGTATGCCTTCGATTACGACAATTGACTGGCGCGAGATAGTCCTCGAGTTGGACGCTTTCGCGCCCGTCCGGTTGTCATAGGGGTAGTAAATATATTCCTGCCCAGCTGCGATTGCCTTAACCGCTGCAGCAAGCTCATCTGCGTCGAGAGATCTCGAGTTATATCCGCTAATGCCGAGCCTGTTTCGGTCCGCCCTGTTTTTTAGGAATGCATCGGTGGAGATCCAGTCCGCTGCAATGTTGCGCCTATGAAGCGCACGGCATACTTCGGCGGCCAAGGTGGACTTTCCCGTATCGGCCCATCCGCATATCGCGGCAAACGCTGGAGAACTATTGCCTCCGCCGGTCGATAAGATTCGCTGCGCTAGATTTTCAGCAATGTTCATCAGCACTCGATTTGGTTCGCATTTCGCTAGTTGGAGCGACTACCCGATTCTGCTTCACGTTTGAGGCCGTAAAGGCCGATGGTTGCCGCGAAGGCGAGGCTGGCTCATTCTTTGATTGTGTTACTGCGGCCGCTGCTGCCTATGAGCCGTTACCGCTGCACTTACCCTGTTGGCGATGTCCGCTTCTGGCCCGATTCCCACCGGTCGGCGACAGGCCGGACCCAACCGATTATTGTCTGGCTTGCGCTTACTTGGAGAGAACTACAATCCCGGCCTGGTACTTCGAGAACAGCACGGTAGCCATCCCCACTAAGGTACGCATGCCAGGAATGCGCAACAGTTTGCCTATGACGTTGTTGGCCTGCTTGCGGTACAAAGTAATATAGAGGTAGTAGGCGTGTGGATGCACGCTGAATTTCCGGAATCCGGCTTTCTTGCCAGCACGGATTATCTTAGCTGGATGCATATCGCGCTCGGTCGTGTCGAATTCTGCCATGACTGCGGCTGAACGGCGAGCGTGACCCCAGCCAGGTTCAGATGTGATGCAGATGCCACCTGGCTTAAGCGCGCGCCAAGCGCTCTGTAAGGCGCTTGCTTCATCTACCGCATGATGCAGGCAGTCGAAGAATACAACTACGTCGAACTCTTCAAGAAAAGTCAGTGATTCGTAGTCGCCAACTACAAAGTCGAGGTTGGCGAGTGCTTCCTTTGCCTTGAGTTCTCGCCCTGCCTCAATAGCTTCAGGCACCAAGTCGGTACCGACCACGTCGTAGCCACGTTTGGCAAACAGGACACTCGTCCAGCCCGTGCCGCAGCCCATATCGAGCAAGCGTCCTCCCTCCGGCATGAGGCCGAGCATAGCGCCCAGTTCCATCAAGTACAGGCCGCAATGGGCGTCGGACCAAGGCTTGTGGGTTGCATGCAGCATCCCTGCCTCACCGATATTCTTGAAATACTCGTACTCGCCTTGTGTCGCCATGTGCTTGTCTAGGATCGCTGGAAAATCCCATTGTAGCTGATCACTTGGCAACATTTTGCGGGCATGATATCAAGGCTCGAAGGCTGCTCCTGGCCGGTTGCGGACCGGACAAACAGCTTTCCGTGCAATCCCACAGGCCTATGCAACCGAACTTCCCCGCTCCCGCGTATAAACGCCGACCGCTTTGCCGTATATCTCGGTTTCTGCTTCATAAGTCAGGCCGAGGCGCCTGGCAACGCGCAGCGATGATTCATTGGCTGAAGTGATGAGAGCCCGGACTTTTGGTTCGCGCCGGATGTCGAACGCATGGTTCAAGACTGCCGCCGCCGCTTCGTTCGCGAATCCCTGGCCCCAAAAGGCACGATAGGTATTCCAGCCAAGCTCCATCACGGTGGATTCCTCGCGAAAGAACGCGCCAACAGTCCCGACGAGTCGACCGGTCTCCTTTTCCTCGACAGCCCACCATCCGGCGCCATGGATGAGCCACAGTCCTGCTTGTGAACAGAAGATTCGCCATGCGGCATGGGGGTCGGCCGAGGCCAGGTGGGCCGAGCTTACAGGGTCGGCTAAATGCGCTGCGAATGCGCCAAAGTCTTCCCGTCGATATTCGCGAAGAATGAGCCGTTCCGTGTGAAGGTATGGAACAGAAGTGATGAACTCGCTATTCATGAGCCAGATTCCATGTATTGGTGCCAGTTAAGCCGTCCATTGTCGGCTACAAGGTGCGATTCGCACCGGTTCGCGCCACCGCCTGCGCATGAGGACTAATCCCGGAACTCATCGCGCCGCCGAGCGTAAGCCGCTGTCGGCCTGCTTCCAGTTGCGTTCCAGTTCGCGCTCGGTGGCTTGTGCTTCGGCCTGCTTGCCCTGCGCCGCCAGCGCCTGGCGCAAGCCTTGCAAGGCCCAGCCGTTGCCAGGATGTTCTGCCAGGTGGGCGCGGAAGCTCTGTTCGGCCGCCGCGTAGCGCCGCGCCTGCAATTGCATGTCGCCCAGGCGCAAACGCGGACCGCTGGCCAGCGTCGGCGGCTCGGTGGCATCGGCGTCAGACGAGGCCGTCACAGCCGATTGCTGCTGAGCCATGGCCTCGTCGGCATGCTGGCCGGACCAGGCAATTTCTGCGCGCAATTGCGCTTGCGCAGTGCGTGCCAGGCTGCGGATCAGCTTGTCCACATAAGCCTGGCCGGGATGTTCCTTGACAAGCTTGTCGGCCGCCGGGTCCAGCCGCGCCTGCGCCGCCTGCGCCGCGCTGCGCTGGCCCGCGTGCGCCAGGGCGATTCCACTCGCCATTTGCCCCATCACGGTCGCGACGCCCTTGTCGCCGGAGGGCAGCGGCTCCTGGCGCAATGCGTCCCAGCGCTGCAGGCGGAGCAGGGTCAGCATCGGCAGGCTGCGCAGGTATTCGTGATACGTGTTGTCGCCCTTGGCGCGCAGGGCGAGTGCGCGCGCGGTGGACAGCGCCAGGTCGCCGCGTCCCTCCATCAGCGCTGCATACCATTGGAAGTGCAGATTGTGGCCGCGCCAGTCCTTGCTGACCGAAAAATTCTGGCGCTTCAATTCCAGTTCCATGGCCGCATCGGCGGCGACGGCCGCCTGGTTGACGCGGGTGGCGTCGGCATAGCGGCCCAGGTGGGCGTAAGTGTGGGCCGGCATGTGCAGCAAGTGCGGCGACTTGGGAGCCAGCGCGCCAAGCCGGTCGGCCGCCGCCTCGGCGCGCCGGGCCACCGGCACCGCATCGACCGCGTGGATCATGTAGTGGTTCAGGCCGACGTGCCGGGGATGCAGCACCAGGCCTTGTTCGAGCATGCCGGCCAGCTCGCCAACGCGGCCGGCCGGCTGGCCGGTGCGCCGGTCCCACCAGTCGTCGCGCGTGGCCACCAGCTCGGCTTCGGCGTAGATGGACAGGATATCCGGGTCGCCGGGAAAGCGCGCAACCAGCTGGCGCATGCGCTCGGCATAGACGATGTCGAGTGGATCGGCGCGTTTCGACCCGGCCGCCCCGCAGATGTCCGCCTGGATCGCGGCTTCGGCGCGGGCGCCGCGGTCCGTGCCCGAGTTCATCCCATACCGCACGGCGAGCGCATCGATCAGCGCCCGGTCGTGTTCCGAGCTGCCGGCGCTGTGCTTGACGGCGTAGTCCACATAACGCAGCGCCTCGCGCAGATCGTGGCGGTCGGTATCGTTGATGTTCGGTCCCATCTGATAAGCCACGCCCCAGGCGCACAGCGCGCAATCGGGGTCTTGCGCCAGCGCGGCCTTGAAGGAGCGGATGGCTTCGGCCTCGTTGAAGGCGTAGACCTGGGCCATGCCCTGCGTGAACAGGCGGCGCGCGGCTTCGTTGGCCTTGGAGGGCTGCATGCCGTCCACGCCGAAACCGTCGATGACCGGCGCAGTGGCCATGCTGTCGGGCCGCCACTGCAGCGTCGAACAGGCTGCGATCACGGACAGCGCGAGAGCCACGGTGGAGCAGCGCCGCACGATGGCGCTGGTGCGAGCGGAGCGACGGGCGAGGGGTGAGCGCATAGCGACTGCCTCCGAAATGGCGGGGTTGCCAAAAAGCTATGTTACACCTATCCGCAGCCAGTCAGTTCAGGATTTTTGCGCAAGGCCAGAGAGTCCGGCTCAAAAGCAAGCTCGTTCTGCTTCCGGCCGGGAGCAGGGCGACCGGGCCAGTTCGCTCACGGCGCCGACGCGTGAACTGCGTGGCTGAACCGCGCCGACAGCACGTGCTGGACTTTGCCGATGTCGACCGGCTTGGTAAGGTGGTGGTCGAAACCCGCCTCGAGGCTGCGCGCCTGATCGGCCGCGCTGCCCCAGCCGGTGAGCGCCACCAGCAGGCGGGCCTGTGCGCCCGGCAAGGCCCGCAACACAGCCGCGGTCTCGTAGCCATTCATGCCCGGCATCCCGATGTCGAGGAACACCACCGCAGGGTCATGCCGCTTCACCATCTCTATCGCTGTCTGTCCGTCATACGCGAGGAGTACCTCGTGGCCGCCCATGTCCAAGACCATGGCCATGGTCTCGGCGGCGTCGCGGTTATCGTCGACGATCAGCACCCTGTGCCGCTCGATGGCGCCCGGATCCGAAGACGCCGCGACCTCGACCGTCTCCAGCGTGTCCGCACGCGGCAACCAAATGCGGAACAGGCTGCCGGCGCCCGCGCCGGCGCTCTCGGCGACGATGCGGCCGCCGTGCATCTCGACCAAGCTCTTGACGACGCTCAGGCCGATGCCCAGTCCGCCCTGCGCATGGGCCTGGTGCACCTGCGCGAACCGGTCGAACACGTGTTCCAGCATGTCCGGCGGGATGCCGATACCCGTGTCGGACACCTCGATGAGCAGCATGTCCGGCTGAGTGGCCTCGCTACCGCGTAGCGTCACGCGGCCTCCGCGTGGCGTGTACTTCGCCGCGTTGTTAAGCAGGTTGCCCATCACCTGCACCAGCCGGGTCGGGTCACCCGAGACCCGCAGCGCCGGATTGACACCGTCCCAAACCACCTCATGGTCCTGGGCCTGGAGCAGCGGTTGCACGCTCTCCAGCGCTTGTTCGAGCACGGAATGCAGCGAAAGCGGTTCCTGCCGCAGCAGGACCTTGCCCTGCCGGATGCGGGCGACGTCGAGCAGGTCGTCGATCAAGTGCACCATGTGATCGAGTTGGCGTTGCATGATGCCCAGCACCTGCTCCGTATGGCTCGACGGGCCGCCTTTGGTGTTTTGCAGCAGGTGCAGCCCGGTGCGCAAGGGTGCGAGGGGGTTGCGCAACTCGTGCGCGAGCGTGGCCAGGAAGTCGTCCTTCTGGCGATCGGCAAGCTTGAGCGCCTCGCGCGCGCGTACGTACTCGGTAATGTCGACACAAGCACCGGTCATCGTCTTCGCGCGGCCCGTCGCGTCGAGAAAAGTCCGGCCACGATCGTACAGCCAGTGCATCGAACCGTCCGGGTACACGACCCGGAACTCCATCTCGAAATCGTCACCGCGATCGCGGCAGCGCTCGCAGCGGCGGATCACCTCGGCGCGGTCGTCCGGATGAACCAGCGCGATGAACTGGTCGAGGCTACGCACGGCCTCCCCGGGGCGCAGGCCGAACAGGCGGTCGAGCGCGTCGTCCCAGGTGAGCCGGTTGTCCTGAATGTTCCAATGGAAGGTGCCGGTGTGGCTGGCTTCCAGGGCGATCTCCAGCGCCAGCTCGGTGGTCTTGCGGCTGGTGATGTCCATGGCCGTGCCGTTCGCGCGCGCACAGCGGCCGGTGTCGTCGAAGAGTCCGCGTCCCTTGGCCGCGATCCAGCGCACCTGGCCGTCGTCACGGCCCACCGCACGATACTCGACGTTGTAAAGCGCGCGCTGCTGCGGATCGCATGCCGCTGCGAATGCGCGGGCCACTTCCGCCCGGTCGTCCGGATGCAGTCCCGCGTAGAAGTCGTCGAGCGAAAGCGGCTCATCGGTCGTGATGCCGAACATGCTGCGCAGCCGCGGTTGCCAGATCATGCTGCCCTCGGGCACGTTCACATCCCAGAACGCGATCTCGGAAGCGTCCGTGGCCAGACGCAGGCGTTCTTCGCTCTCGGCCAGGGCCTGTTGCGCCGCGCTCGCGGCGCGTGCGTTGTCCGCGAGTTTCACCGTCGAGGTGGTTTCGATCGCTACGCAGAAGATGCCCGCGACCTGCCCGTCGTCGTCCAGCAAGGGCGTGTAGGTGAAGCTGAAATAGTGCGGACCTTGCGTCTCGCGGGCGGCCAGCTGGAACGGCTTGTTCTCGAATGACAGCGACTCGCCGCGCATGACAATCTCGTTCAACGGCCGTAGTTCGTCCCAGATCTCGCTCCAGACGTCGGCCATCGGATGGCCGAGCGCATCGGGATGTTTGTCGCCGAGGATCGGGATATAGCCGTCGTTATAGAGAGAGATGTAGCTCGGACCCCAGCTGATGAACATGGGCTGCTGCGCGCGCAGGATCAGGCTCACGGCCGTCTTCAAGGACAGAGGCCATGATTCCAGTGTGCCGAGCGGCGTCGTCGACCAGTCGTGGCAACGGATCAGTGCGCCCATAGCGCCACCACCGCGCAAATGCGCTTGGTCAGGAGGGTCGATCATCGGCATGGCTCAATATGGCGGCGGCGTAGGAGCGATTCGCGCGGCTTGCTTGGGTTAGTGTGGAAACTCGGCTGGCATACCGGGCGCCTTGCCCAGGCGTTGCGTATGTAACCCTATTTTTCAGTTTACTGACAAAGGTTGATTATGTCTATTAACCAATGTGCTTGAAATACTTCGAATTCAGACGCGCGTTCCAAAAGATAAACCTTGCCAAAACCTGAAGAGACTAGTACTGTATAAACATACAGTATTTCTTCGCATCACCCTATGATCAACTGCTCAGATTCCACCTCAGCAGCGCCGGAATCCTTGCATCCGTCGCTCTGGCGCGCCTCGCAGCTGGCGCGTTCATCGACCCGCTGCGTGGACACCGGCCACGCGGCCCTGTCGGCGCAGCTGCCGGGCGGCGGCTGGCCGGCCGGCGCCCTGGTCGACCTGCTGCTGCAGCAACCCGGCATCGGCGAGATGCGCCTGCTGCGTCCGGCCCTGGCGGAGGTGGCGGCGCGCCGCATCGTGCTGCTGCAGCCGCCCCATCCGCCGCAGGCGCTGGCCCTGGCCGCGCTGGGCGTGCCGCCTTCGCAGCTGATCTGGTTGCGCACCAGCCGCATGGCCGATGCGCTGTGGGCGGCCGAACAGGTGCTGCGCAGCGGCAGTTGCGGTGCGCTGCTGTTCTGGCCGGGCTTCGATCGGCAGAGCCAGGTGCGCGGCGACAGCCTGCGCCGCCTGCACCTGGCGGCGCAGGGCGGCGAGACCCTGTTCTTCATGATGCGCCCGCTGGCTTCCCGGCAGGATGCCTCGCCCGCGCCGCTGCGCCTGGCGCTGCGGCCCCAGGCCGGCGGCCTCGAGATCGACTTCGTCAAGCGCCGGGGGCCGCAGCGCGATGCGCCGCTGTTCCTGCCGCTTTCCTCCCACCTGGTACAAACTCAACCGCAACGTCATGCGCCTGTGGATCGGCCTGTCACTGCCCCGGCTACCGCTCGAGGTCTTCAGTCCCAGCTGGTGCACTGACGCCGGCAGCGTCGTGCTCGAGCAGGAGCGCGTACTGGCGATGTCCGGCATGGCGCGCGCCGCCGGCGTACAGCCCGGCATGCGCCGCGGCGGCGTGCTGATGCTGATGCCCGAGGCCAGGGTCCACGAACGTTCGCCGCCGCGCGAAGCCGAGGCCCTGTATGCGGTGGCGCTGGCGATGCTGCAGTACACCCCGCAGGTGGCCGAGGCCGAGGAGGGGACCTTGCTGATGGACGTCGGCGCCAGCCTGCGCCTGTTCGGCGGCGTGCGCGCACTGTGCCGGCGCGTGCGCGCGGACGTGCGTGCGCTGGGCTTCACGGCCTCGCTCGCCTGCGCCCCGACCGCGCGCGGCGCCTGGCTGCTGGCGCGGGCCGGCGGGCATGCCGGCGGCGCGCACGGGAGCAGCCGCCGCACGCTCAAGATGCCGACCCTGGTGCGCCGCCTCGACCTGCTGGATCTGCTGCTGGCGCCGCCGGCGCGGCCTTTCGCGGCCTGGTTCGAAGGCATCGGCTGCGCCAGCCTGGGCGAGTTGCGGCGCCTGCCGCGTCCCGGCCTGCAGCGGCGCTGCGGACGCCCGCTGCTCGACCTGCTGGACGCCGCCTACGGCCTGAGTCCGGAACTGCACGAGTGGATCGCCGCCCCCGAAACCTTTGCCGCACGCATCGAACTGTTCGACCGCATCGACGATGCCGAACTGCTGCTGGCGGGCGCCCGCCGCCTGCTGTTGCAGCTGACCGGCTGGCTGTGCGCGCGCCAGCTGGCGGTCGAGCGCATCGTGCTCAGGCTCGAACACGAGCGGGGCAGGGAAGCGCGGCCGCCGACCTGCGTCGAGGTGGCGCTGGCCGAACCGGCCTGGCGCGACGAGCACTTGGTGCGCCTGCTGAAGGAACGCCTGGCCAAGCTGGTGCTGGAGGCGCCGGTGATCGGCCTCGGCCTGGAAGCGAAGCAGCTGCAGCCGATGGCGCCCTTGAGCGACTCCCTGTTCCCGGAACCGGGCGGCAGCGAGGAAGACCGCATGCGCATGCTGGAACTGCTGGTGGCGCGCCTTGGCGCGGACAATGTGCTGCAGGCGCTGCCGATGGCCGATTACCGTCCGGAGCAGGCGAATGTCTGGGTGCCGGTACAGCAGAAGGTCACTGACCGCGCGCGCAATGCGCAGATGCCGCCCGACGTGATGAGCCTGCCGCGTCCGACCTGGCTGCTGGCCAAGCCGATCGCGCTGCTGATGCGCGAACACCGGCCCTTCTACGGCTCGCCGCTGCGCATGGCCTCGAACCCGGAGCGGATCGAGGCCGGCTGGTGGAATGGACCCGAAACGCGCGACTACTTCATCGCCGAGGGGCAGGACCACGCGCTGTACTGGATCTACCGGGAGCGCATCGGGGTGGACGAGTCGGAGCCGCGCTGGTTCCTGCACGGCTTGTTCGGATGAGTCCGCGGCGCCGGACCAAAAATGCTAGGTGAAGCAAGACCATGGGTGTATTGTTATCTTTCCGCCGGCTTCCTGCGCGACGACTTCCCGTGAGGACATCATGGACTCATCATCTGTTCTGCCACCTGCCGCGGCCGCCTTCGGCATCTGCTTCGACGGACGGACGTATCACTACCGGGAGTACAGCTACGACCGGCTCGAGGACGCGTTCGACTATGCAAGACTGGACCGGGCCAGGCCCGGTTTCCGCGAAGACGAGACGCCGCGCCGCTGGAAGCAATGGGACGGGCCGACGCCGGAAGACAGGGTGCACATGGCGGCGCACGGCATCGTGTACGAGCGCGGCCACTACCTGTACGGTCCCTACCGTTACGACCTGCTGTCTGCCGCCCTCGAGTATGCAAGGCACGAACCGGGACTCGTACGGCCGGAAGGCAGGCAGGAAAGCTAGGAGCGCAGCTTCCCGGCCGTCGCCGTAAGGCGCGCCGGGGCCTGCTTTTTCCGGCAACCAATACACAAAAATACTCTTGCAGGTTTTCGGCACACGCGTCGAAAAGAGCGCATAGTGTGTCTTCTGCACGCGATCTTCAAGGATCGCGATCCTTCCAGGCAGTCTGTGCTGCCCTGTCCATGAATCCCCCAGGCGCATCGGCCCATCCCATCCGGGATGTTCCGTACTCCATGTATGTTTTTTCTTAAAGGTACTCCATGTATCCATTCCCGCAATCCGTCAATCCCGCCCTCCGCTTGCACATCGATGCTCAGGTCGCATTCTTCAACGAGCTGTCGCAGGCCATGTCGCGCTCTTTCCAGCAGATCGGCCAACTGAACATGCAGCTGACCCAATCCCTGTTCGAGCAAGCCACCAACGCCGGCCAGCATTTGCTGACGACCGAGCGTCCGACCGAAGCGATGTCGTTGGCTGCAGCGCGCGCCCAGCCGGCCACCGAAACGCTGCGCGTCTACCAGCAGCATCTTTCCCGGATCGCTTCCGCGACCCAGGTCGACCTGACCCAAGTCTCCGAACGGCATGTGCAGGAGACATCGCGCACCGCCCGTGCGCTGGCGGACGACGTGACGCGTGCAGCCGTCGAAGAAACGAACAAGACCATGCGCCAGCAAGAGGAGACCGCGAAAAACTTTCGCGACCCGTTCGAGCACGAAGGCAAGCGCGGTGACAGGGACGGCGCCCAGTTCCAGGGCAATATGCAAAGCGGCGGAGGCGAGGCCGAAGTCCGCGTGGAGGCCGATGGGGCGGCTGGCAAAGTCAGTGCCCAGGGCAATATGCAGGGCAACCAGGCCCGGGAACCCGGGAACCGGAATCCCGGCAAGCCGCGCTGATCGCTGCTCCCTTTCGGCCTAGCGCAGCAGGTCCGGCAGCAGCCCGGCAAAGCGCTCGCCGATCAGCCGGTGGCTGGCCGCATCCGGATGCAGTTCGTCCGGCAGCGGCAGCCGCAGGTTGTCGTTCGCGCCGTACAGCTCGAGGCCATCGACGTAATGCAGATGCGGATCGCCGGCGCGCCGCTGCCCGACGATCGCGCGCAGCTGTTCGCGGATGACGCCGAGGGTCAGCTTGCCCTGCGGGACCTCGTCGGCGCTGCCGCCCGCCCTGAACAGCAGGCGGCCTTCGGCCAGCGCATCCATGTCGTACACCGACGGCCCGGGCAGGGTTTCGTGGATGGGGCAGAAGATCGGCGAAATGACCAGCAGCGGCGTGTCGGGATGACCTTCGCGGATCGTGTCGAGGAAGCCGTGCATGGCCGGGCCGAAGGCGCGCAGGCGCATCAGGTCCTTGTTGACCAGGTTGATGCCGATCTTGAGGCTGATGACATCGGCCGGCAGCTCGCGGATGGCGCGGGCGGCGAAGGGATCCAGCAAGGCATTGCCGCTGTAGCCGAGATTCAGCAGGTCGAAGCCGGTGCGCACGGCGGCCACCGCCGGCCAGGTGCCGGAAGGATGGGTGGTGTTCGAACCCTGGCTGATCGAGCTGCCGTGATGCACCCAGCGGCGCCTTCCCGCCGTCGGCACCGGCGACAGCGGCGCATCGGAACGCAGGGACACCAGCTCCGTCATCTCGTCGTGCGGCAGCCAGATCTCGATCGTCTTCTGTTCGGGAGGCAGGCCGCTGAACAGCAGGGTCTGCGCTTCGCCGCCGGTGACGGTCGTCGCGCCGGTGCTCATGTCGATGTGCAGGATGCGGCCGCCCTGCACGCTGCCCTGGCGCGCCAGCTGGCCGCCGATGAACAGGTCGTAGATGCCGTCCGGGCGCGGGCCCAGGC
Organism: Massilia sp. 01N417; assembly: GCF_056399645.1. Taxonomy (NCBI): domain Bacteria; kingdom Pseudomonadati; phylum Pseudomonadota; class Betaproteobacteria; order Burkholderiales; family Oxalobacteraceae; genus Massilia; species Massilia sp. 01N417. The sequence continues at coordinate 168,453 of NZ_JBFTRS010000006.1, forward strand.
CGCCGTAGACGCGCTTGGTCGCGAGCACGTCCAGCTCCACCGCGGTGGCCGCGGTCTGGAACACCAGGCGCACGCCGGACGGCTGCGATTCCGCCATCGCCAGTTGCGCGTCCGGGCATTGCGCGCGCGCCCAGGCGGGCAGGCGGTGCGGCAGGATGCCGGCGTCGGTCTGCTCGATGTCGAGCGCGCCGTGGATGAAGTCGCGGGTCAGCGGAGTGCGGATCGGAAGAGTGGTCTCATGCATGAGCTGCATTCTACGCCGCATTCGATGCCGCACTTCGCACGCTTACATGAGCGTGATGCCGAAGCGCCTGACGAACATGGCAAACAGCGCGAAGCAGACGATCGTGAGCACCACGCAGACCGCGAGCGTGGGCCAGAAACCGAGCCTGGCGAGCAGCGCGGGAAACGCCAGGAACATGGGCAGTGTCGGCACCACGTACCAGAAGGTGTACCAGGCGTGGTTGGCGACCTTGGATGCCGGCTGCTTTTCCACATGCAGCCAGATCAGGGTCAGCACCGTCACCATCGGCAGGGCGGCAATCAGGGCGCCCAGCTTGTCGCTGCGCTTTGCGAATTCCGATACCGCGACGACCACGGCGGCCGTGACCAGGTATTTCGTGACGATCCAGATCATGCGGGCATCTTCTCCCCGGCGCGCAAGGTCAGCACCCGCACGCCCTGCCGCGTCACGGCCACGGTATGCTCGAACTGCGCCGACAGCTTGCCGTCGCGCGTGACGACGGTCCAGCCATCGTCCTCGGTGAACACGTCGTCGCGTCCCTGGTTCAGCATCGGCTCGATGGTGAACACCATGCCTTCGCGCAGCACCAGGCCGGTCTGCGGTTTCCCCCAGTGCAGCACCTGGGGCGGTTCGTGCATCTCGCGGCCGATCCCGTGGCCGCAGTATTCCCTCACCACCGAGTAGCCGTTGCGGCGCGCGTGGCGCTCGATCGCATGGCCGACGTCGCCGAGGCGGGCGCCCGGACGCACGGCCCGGATCCCCTTCCACATCGCCTCATAGGTCACCTGCACCAGCCGCTTGGCCGCCGGCGCTACCTCGCCGACCAGGTAGGTCTTGCTGGAATCGGCGATGTAGCCGTCCTTCTCCAGCGTGATATCGAAGTTCACGATATCCCCGCTTTGCAGGATCTCGGTGGGCGAGGGCACGCCGTGGCACACCACGCTGTTGCGCGAAGAGTTCAGCGCGTAGGCATAGCCGTACTGGCCCTTGCTGGCCGGGCGCGCCGCGAGCGTCTCGACGATGAAGCGGTCTACCAGGTCGTTGACTTCCATCGTCGACATGCCGATCAGGTCCAGCTTGTCCAGATGGCCGAACACTTCCGCCAGCAGCTTGCCCGCCGCCGCCATCAGGACGATTTCTTCGGGGCGCTTGGTCATGACACGGCCATTCTGGGCGCCATGGCCTCGACCCCCGCTTCGCGCAGCTCACGCACCACGATCTCGTTGAAGCTCTGGGTCGGGTGCATCTCGCACAGCATGCCGATCTTGATCCAGAAAGCCGCCTGCGCATTGATCGACCGGCACGAGACCGAGCTGGCCTTGCGTATCTGGTCGTGCAGTTCGTCGTCGATGTTTACGATGCCCATTGTATGCTCCGTATATGATCCATATATGAAGTATATACAAATACCCGGACGCGTTGCAAGCATGGCCAATCCCGTGCACAGTGGCGCCATCTCCAGCAAGGACAGGAAGGTATGCTTACCGAACGTATGGATTTTCAGGGGCCGCACGGCAAGATCTCGGCCAAGCTCGACGCGCCCGACGGCACGCCGCGCGCCTATGGGCTGTTCGCCCACTGCTTCACCTGCAGCAAGGACGTACTGGCGGCGACCCGCATCTCGCAGGGATTGGCCGACCTCGGCGTGGCCGTGCTGCGCTTCGACTTCGCCGGCCTGGGCAACAGCCACGGCAAATTCGCCGACACCAATTTTTCGTCCAACGTGGACGACCTGGTGGCCGCGGCGGATTTCCTGCGCCGGAAATTCGCCGCACCCAGGCTGCTGATCGGCCACAGCCTGGGCGGCACCGCGGTGCTGGCGGCCGCCCACCGCATTCCCGAATCGACCGCCGTGGTGACGATCGCCTCGCCCAGCGATCCGCACTACGTGGTCGACAAGCTGCTGTCCGAGCACGTCGACACCATCGAGCAGCTGGGCGAGGCGCGCGTGAAGCTGGCGGGACGCGATTTCGATATCCGCCGCCACTTCGTCGAGGATGCGACCCGGCACCAGCTGCACGAAAAAATCGCCAACCTGGGCCGCGCGCTGATGGTGATGCATGCGCCGCAGGATTCGACCGTCGACGTCGACAATGCCGGCCGCATCTTCGGCATCGCCCAGCATCCGAAGAGCTTCGTCTCGCTCGACGGCATCGACCACCTGGTGACCGGCAGGGAGGACGCGGCCTATGTGGCGGGCATCATCGCGGCCTGGAGCGCGCGCTACATCTGATCACTCATCATCATCATCAAGAAAGCTATGCAAGAGTTTGAAAGGCGGCGCGACCGCTTCGAGTTTTTCGACCGCATGGAAAGCCCGGCGGTCAACATCTGCTTCCGCATGGACCTGCCGGATTTCCGGCCCTGGTGCAAGGAGCAGGGCCTGGCGCCCTTCCACGTGCTGCTGTGCGCCGTGCTGCGCGCCATCCTGAAGGTCGAGAATTTCCGCTACCGCGTGCATGAGGGCGAGGTGATCCGCATCGAGCGCCTGCATCCCTCGTTCACGGTGGTCAACCAGCACTTCGACCTGAATTTCGCCCAGTTCGACTGGTCGGACGATGTGCGCGAATTCGTCGCCAACGGCCTGGCGGCGCGCGAGGAAGCCGGCAATATGCTGGAGCTGAACCGGAAGTACCGCGGCATGTCGCCGCGCGACGCCAAGGACCAGGTCTTCGTGACCTGCATGCCCTGGCTGGACTTCACCTCGATCCAGCATCCGATGGCTGCGCTGGCCACGCCGGATATTCCCTCGCTGGCCTGGGGCAGGTTCCGCGACGGCCAGGACGGCCGCCTGGAGCTGCCGTTCTCGGTGCAGGCCCACCACGGTTTCGTCGACGGCTACCACATCCACCTGCTGGCCCGGCAGGTCGCCGCCGAGCTGCGGGAGATCATGGGCGCCTAGGGCGATTTTGCGACGGTTCGATGACAAGGGCCAAAGGGATGCGAGGCCAGCAGGGCGCAGAACTCCTCGGCCACGTCCTCGGCCTCGGCGACCCGCGCCGCGAACCCGGCGAGGGTATACCGGACCTCGTCCTGTTCCGGGTTGCCCGGCAGGGTGGTGGCATGGACGATCTGCTGCTGCATGTTCTGGAAGCCCCAGCGCCCGCGTGCGAAGCCATCCCTCAGCTTGCGGAGGGCCTGCGCCGCCCTGAACCAGCGCTGCCAGCGGGCCAGCAGCGGCGCGTCGGCGGCGTGGAGCGGCAGCACCAGCGTCTCGAGCTCGTCCAGCTTCTCGCCGAAGCCCAGCTGCCCGATCCTGGCGGTCTCGCGTCCGGCGTCCTGCGCCGGCTGCGCATTCACCAGGGCCTGACCCAGGTCCAGCTCCAGCCTGCCGAACACGAACAGCAGCCGCCCCAGGTGCAGGGCCGCCGCTGCTTCGACTTCGGTTTCCGGCAAAATCGGCATCACGTCCATGTCTACCTCCCTGTCGAAGCTTACTTCAGTGCGGAATAGATTTCCTCCAGACGGTCCTTGGTGCCCGGGATGCGCTCCAGGCGCGGATAACGCAGGCCGCCGTGGTAGTCGAGCGAAATCGTGCGCAGCACGTTGCCCTTCTTGACCAGCAGCTGGATCGGCTCCTTGCCGTCCTTGGCTTCCTTGATCGCCTTCTTCAGCAGCTCCGGCTTGAACACGCGGTTGTTGACGGCGACGATGCTGGTGTTGGCGGCCAGGCCGGCGCGGAAGCCCGGGCCGTCCCAGATCACGTTGCGCACGCTGCCGTCCGAGGTCACGGTGAAGCCCACCGAGTAGCTCAGGTCCGCGCCTTTCAGGCGCTCGTCGTAGCTCTTGATGGTGTCGGTCGGGGTGTCGGTGTAGACCAGCTTCCAGCCGGCGCGCGCCAGGCCGTCCAGCGGGGCGCCCGGACCGTGGCCGTCCACGCGTGCGCGCAGGAAGGTGGCCCAGTCGTAGGGCACGACCTTGTTCAGGGTCGCGACCACGTCGTCGAAGGTGTAGAAGGCCGGCAGGAAGCTGCCGTCGTCGATGCCGTAGAAGAGGCGGGCGAAGTCGTCCAGCGATTTCCTGTCGCCCGATTTTTCGCGGATCAGGGTATCGACGTCCAGCCAGATCAGCTGGCCTTCCGAATAGTAGTCCTCGCTGCGCTGCCAGTTGGCCCAGCCGAGCGGGCGGCGCGCGTTCATGATCGGGTCGTTGACCGTATCCTGCATGGCGCGCCAGGCGCGGCCGGCGACGTGGTCGTAGCGCGCGGCGGTGGCGGCCAGCGCATCGCGCGCGCCGGCCATCGACACCAGGGTCGAGCGGGCGCCCAGCACATTGCCCCAGTACTGGGTCTGGCCTTCGTAGACCCACAGCAGCTCGTTCTGCAGCGGGGTGTTGAAGTTGGGGACGTTTTGGCCGGCCGGGCGGCGGAACTTGCCGTCCCACGAGTGGGTGTACTCGTGCGGCAGCAGGTCGCGGCCGGTTTCGCCCTTGGCCCATTCCGTGAAGTAGCCCGGCTTGACGCCGTTCTCGCTCGACTGGTGGTGTTCGCGGCCGATGCCGCCGAATTCGTCCGACAGCGCGAACAGGAAATCGTAGTGCTTGTAGTGGTGCGAGCGGAACAGCTTATAGGCCTGCTGCACCAGCTTGCGGTGGGCCTCGATCTGTTCCGGCTTGGCTTCCAGGCTTTCCGGATTGTCGGCGAAGACGTTCAGGCGCACCGGCACCTTGGCACCCGGATCGAGGTCGAACTGCTTGTAGTAGCGGCCGGCGAACAGCGGCGAGTCGATCAGGGTCTCGAGGTCGTGCGGCTCGAAGTGGACTTCGTCGCCCTGGCGGTTCGCGGTCTCCAGCGCGGTGGCGTACTGCCAGCCGGCGGGCAGCTTCAGGTTCGGCTGCACGGTGATGCGGCGCGCCACGTAGCCGGCCGGGTAGAGGGTCATCGACACCCATTGCACGCCGAGGATCTCGTCGGTCATGGTGATGCGGCCCTGCGAGGTGTCGAGCGGCGACAGGTACTGGTACTCGGCTTCCAGCACGCTGGCGCCTTCGGGCACGTTCACGTGGAAGGCGAACACCTGCACCGGATCGCGGGTCCATTCGACCGGCTTGCCGTTGGCCGTGAACTTCAGGCCGGCCAGTTGGGTGATCGGACCGTTGGGGCCGTGGTTGGCCGGCAGCCATTGCGGATACAGCAGGGTCAGCGGACCCGGCTTGACCGGGATGCTCATGCGCATGCGGAAGATCTGCTGCGACAGATTGGTCGCATCGACGTTCAGGACGATGGTGCCGGGATAGGGCTGGTCGACCGGCGCGGGGACGTCGGCGCGGGCCGGGCCGACGAGTGTGAGCGCCAGGGCGGCAGTAGAGAGAAGCGCGGTGGCGGAACGGCTGGCCAGCGTCTTGAAACGGCGATGCGGAGGGTGTGCGGTCATGGCTGAGAAAACGGTCGTGGGTGAATCAAAAATGCAACAAATGGCCGAGTGTAGCATCGCTCGCCAAGGGCAGATGCTCAGACGCATCGATGCAAATAAAATTCGAAAAACGATATTAAAAACGATATTTCGTATGCCTTGAAAACGCATGCAGGGGGCATTAGATTGGTCCCAACGGATGCTCACGATGAGGTCCGGAAACTTATCGCTTACTTGAAAAGGATACTTGCCATGCGTACTTTTGACCTGACTCCCCTGTACCGTTCCGCCATCGGTTTCGACCGCCTGGTCAACATGCTCGAGCAGCGCGCCGAAGCCGCGCCGAGCTACCCGCCGTACAACGTCGAACTGGTCAGCGAAGACAAATACCGCATCGTGATGGCGCTCGCCGGCTTCAGCCGCGACGAGATCGAGATCGTCTCCGAACGCGACACCCTGCACGTGACCGGCCGCAAGCAGAAGGACGACGTCCAGCGCCACTACCTGCACCGCGGCATCGCCCAGCGCGATTTCGAGCAGCGCTTCCAGCTGGCCAACCACGTGAAGGTCGTCAGCGCCGCCTTCGACAACGGCATCCTCACCATCGAACTGGTGCGTGAAGTGCCTGAAGCCCTGAAGCCGCGCAAGATCGCGATCGCCGATGCGAACGGCAACACCGATAACGTGCAAGTGCTGGAGCAGCCGCAACAGCAAGCCGCATAATCGGAACCTAGGGTGGGGTAATTCAGGCCAGTGGCCTGAATTACCCCACCCTGCATGAAATCGAGGCGCCAGGAGCGCCTCTTTTTACGTCCATCGCCGGCGTCATGCATTCGTGGGCTCGGAGAGCCCACCCTACGATGGCGCCGGCTTGCACGTAGGGTGGGCACCCCGTGCCCACGAGATTTAAGCCAGCCCTAAGCTCAAGCTTAAGAGTGATTTAAGGGTATTGCGAGAAACTATTCGCATCAAAACAGCAGTCTCCACAAACCCCTTTTCCAATCTAGGAGTACGTAATGGCTAACGAAGGTGCAGTCACCGCCATCACCGCAAAACGTCTCACCCTGGCCCTGTGCGCGGCCGGTGTCATTGGCGGAGCGGTGGGCGCGGTCGCAGTCAACCATAACAATGCCACCGCCGCCGCCGCCGAAGCCGCGGCCCTGGCGCAGAACCAGGCAACTGCCGCCGCCCCGGTCGCGGCCGCACCGGCGCCTGTCGCAGGCAATTCGTCGGCAATGGGCCTGCCCGACTTTACCAAGATCGTCGCCCACAACGGCCCGGCCGTCGTGAACGTGCGCGTCGTCGGCACCACCAAGGTGGCCCAGCGCCAGATGCCGCAGTTCGACCCGGACGATCCTTTCTTCGAATTCTTCCGCCGCTTCCAGCCGCAGCAGCCTCGCGGCGGCAACGGAGGCGGACGCGAACTCGTTTACGGCGCCGGATCGGGCTTCATCGTGAGCCCGGACGGCGTCATCCTGACCAATGCGCACGTGGTGCGCGATGCCGACGAGGTCACGGTCAAGCTGCAGGACCGCCGCGAATACCGCGCCAAGGTCCTGGGCTCGGACCCGAAGACCGACGTCGCCGTGCTGAAGATCGATGCGAAGAACCTGCCGGTGGTCCCGCTCGGCAATACCCGTAACCTGCAGGTCGGCGAATGGGTACTGGCGATCGGTTCGCCCTATGGCCTGGAAAGCAGCGTGACCGCCGGCGTAGTGAGCGCGAAAGGCCGCAGCATCGATACCAACGGCGTGCAGTTCATCCAGACCGACGTCGCGGTCAACCCGGGTAACTCGGGCGGCCCGCTGTTCAACACGCGCGGCGAGGTGGTCGGCATCAACTCGCAGATCTACAGCCAGACCGGCGGCTACCAGGGCCTGTCGTTTGCGATCCCGATCGACGTCGCGGTGCGCATCAAGGACCAGATCGTCGCCACCGGCAAGGTGCAGCATGCCAAGCTGGGCATCGGCCTGCAGGACGTCGGCCAGGACTTCGCCGACTCCTTCAAGCTGGACTCGCCGGACGGCGCGCTGGTGCGGAACGTCGAGCGCGGCAGCGCGGCCGACAAGGCCGGGCTCAAGTCGGGCGACGTGATCCGCAAGGTCAACGGCCAGCCGATCGTCGGCGGCGGCGACCTCAGCTCCATCGTGGCGGTCGCCAAGCCGGGCGACAAGCTGGCGCTGGATGTCTGGCGCGACGGCCATGCCGTCCAGCTGAACGCGACCCTGGCGAATGCCAACGACAAGCCGGACCCGGCCAACCGCGACAACCTGGCCAGTACCGACAAGGGCGCCAAGCTGGGCCTGGCCCTGCGCGCGCTGGACCCGCTGGAGCGCCGCCAGTCCGGCATCATGGCCGGCCTGCTGGTCGAGGATGCGGGCGGTCCGGCCCAGGTGGCCGGCGTGCAGCCGGGCGACGTGCTGCTGTCGGTGAACGGCAAGCCGGTCAACAGCGTCGAGCAGGTGCGCGACGTGGTCGGCAAGTCCAGCAAGTCGGTTGCCTTGCTGATCCAGCGCGGAGATGACAAAATCTTCATTCCCGTGCGGATTGGCTAAGGATTGCTTAAGGAATTGGTTTGCTCGATTAAGGGGAGTTTAAGCTCCCCTCAGTAAACTGAAAACTCGAAAGATTCTTCTATCCGCATGGTTTTCTGAGAATCGGGGGATTTGATGCGGCTGTTGCTGGTGGAAGACGATACGATGATCGGCGAAGTGGTGCTCGACCTGTTGCGGGCCGAGCACTACGCCGTCGACTGGGTCAAGGACGGCGAGATGGCCGACACGGCCCTGATGCAGAACCAGAACTACGACCTGGTGCTGCTCGACCTGGGACTGCCGCGCAAGGACGGGCTCGAAGTGCTCCGCTCCATGCGTTCCCGCAAGGACCGCACCCCGGTGCTGGTCGCCACCGCGCGCGACTCGGTCGCCCAGCGCATCGCCGGGCTCGACGCCGGCGCCGACGACTACGTCCTCAAACCCTACGACCTCGACGAACTGCTGGCGCGCATCCGTGCGCTGCTGCGGCGTGCCGCCGGGCGCGCCGAACCCGTCTTCGAATACAAGAACATCTCCGTCAATCCCGCCACCCGCGAGACCCTGGTCGACGGCCAGCCGGTCGTGCTGTCGGCGCGCGAGTGGGCCGTGCTGGAAGCCCTGGTCGCCCGTCCGGGCGCGGTGCTGTCGCGGGCCCAGCTGGAAGAAAAATTGTACAGCTGGCGCGATGAAGTCAGCAGCAATGCGGTGGAGGTCTACATCCACGGCCTGCGCAAGAAACTCGGCAGTGACCTGATCCAGAACGTGCGCGGCGTGGGTTACATGGTGCCGAAGGCATGAGTCCCGGTAAAAAAGCCAAGGTCAAGCTCACTCACTCCCTGCGCGGCCGCCTGCTGTGGTACGTGCTGGCGGCCATCACCATCGCCGCCGTGGCCCAGGCCTCGATCGCCTACCGCACCGCGCTGGCCGACGCCGACCAGATCTTCGACTACCACATGCAGCAGATGGCGCTGTCGCTGCGCTCGCGCGTCCCGCTGGCCAACAGCGAGGAACCCGGCAACGTCGACACCCCGCTGAGCGGCAGCGACGACCTGGTGGTGCAGGTGTGGTCGCCGGACGGCGTGCAGGTGTTCCGCAGCGCCTCGCACGCGCGCCTGCCGCAGCGCGCGGTGCTCGGCTTTTCCAACGTGCGCGCCAACGGCACCACCTACCGCATCTTCTCGATCCAGACCAACGCCCAGACCGTGCAGGTGGCCCAGGACCTGGCCGTGCGCAAGAGCATGGCCAGCAACCTGGCGCTGCGCACGCTGGGCCCGATCGCGGTGATGATGCCGATCCTGATGCTGGTCGTGTGGTGGGTCATCAGCGGCTCGCTGGAACCGGTGGCGCGGGTCCGCAAGCAGCTGGCTTCGCGCCAGGCCGACGACCTGTCGCCGGTGTCGGACGCCGGCCTGCCGGACGAGGTGAGGCCGCTGGTGCAGGAACTGAACCTGCTGTTCGGCCGCGTGCGCCAGGCCTTCGACACCCAGCAGACTTTTGTGGCCGACGCCGCCCACGAGCTGCGCACGCCGCTGGCCGCGCTCAAGCTGCAGGTGCAGAGCCTGGAGCGTTCCGACCAGCGCGCCGACAGCGTGGAGGCGCGCAAGCTGGCGATCTCGCGCCTGTCGGCCGGCATCGAGCGCGCCACCCGCCTGGTCGAGCAGCTGCTGGTGCTGGCGCGCCAGGAAGCCAGCGCCGCCCCGCACCAGCCGGTCATGCTGGCCGAGCTGGCGAAGCGCGCGGTGGCCGACCTGATCGGCGTCGCCCAGAACAAGCACATCGACCTCGGCCTGCAGCGCGCCGATCCCGGGGCAGTCGAAGGCCAGCCGGAATCCCTGATGATCCTGCTGCGTAACCTGGTCGACAACGCGATCAAGTACACCCCGGGCGGCGGCACGGTGGACGTGTCGGTGACGGCGGAGCAGGGCGCGGCCGGCAAGCAGCTCTGCGTCCGGGTCGAGGACAGCGGCCCAGGCATCCCGGCGGAAGAACGCGAGCGCGTATTCGACCGCTTCTACCGCGTGCCCGGCAGCGAGGCCGCCGGCAGCGGCCTTGGCCTGGCCATCATCAAGGCGATCGCCGAGCGCCACGGCGCCACCTTGTCGCTGGGCGAGTCGGCCCGCCTGGGCGGGCTCGAGGCCGTGGTACGCTTCCCGGCATGAACGACCTTTCTTCCCTTGACGCCATCGCGGCGGCGCAGGCCGGCTCGCTGCGCCGCGCCGACGGCGCCTACCGCAACGTGGTCCCGCGCCAGGCGATGGGCTTCCGTAAAACCCTGGGCCTGGTCTGGCGCATGCTGACCGCCAAGCCGGCGACCACGGTGCCGGACCGGCCGATCCCGGTGCGCACGCTCGATGCGGCCACGCTCGAACGGGCGCCGGACGGGACCCTGTTCCGCCTCGGCCACTCGACCGTGCTGATCAAGCTGGATGGCGGCTGGTGGCTGACCGACCCGGTGTTCGCGGAACGCGCTTCGCCGTTTTCCTTCGCCGGGCCGAAGCGCTTCCATGCGCCGCCGCTGGCGATCGACGAGCTGCCGCCGCTGCGCGCCGTGATCCTGTCGCACGACCACTACGACCACCTCGACCACGACGCCATCCTGCGCCTGGCGCCGAAGGCGGAACTGTTCCTGGCGCCGCTGGGCGTCGGCGACCGCCTGGTCCGCTGGGGCGTCGACGCGGGCAGGGTGCGCCAGTTCGACTGGTGGCAGGAGACGCAGCTGGGCGGCGTGCGCCTGGCGGCCGTGCCGGCCCAGCATTTCTCGGGACGCGGACTGGGCGACGGCGACCGCAGCCTGTGGGTGTCCTGGGTCATCGACGCCGGCGACCTGCGCCTGTTCTTCAGCGGCGATACCGGCTACCACGCCGGCTTCGGGGAGATCGGCGAACGCTATGGTCCCTTCGACCTCACCATGCTGGAAACCGGCGGCTACGACCCGCAATGGGCCGACGTCCACATGCAGCCCGAACAGACCCTGCAGGCCCACCTCGACCTGCGGGGGAAATGGCTGATGCCGATCCATAACGGCACCTTCGACCTGGCCTTCCACCCCTGGTACGAACCGCTGGAGCGCATCGCGGCGCTGGCCGGGGCTGCCGGCGTGCCGCTGGCGACGCCGGAGATCGGCGCCGCCCTGGCCGCCGCGCGGCCGCAGGCCGGCCCGGCCTGGTGGCGCGAGCGATAGGCATCGGCGCCACACCACGAATGGGGGAAAGCCCGGCGCCGCCGTTCGCAGCGCCTTTCGCGGCCGTAGAATCTGCACTCCCGATCTCAAATGTGAGCGCCATGCAAATCCACCGTTACCGCCGCGAACTCGGCCCCTCCCTCGAGGAACCCGTCTCCGTCTACCCGTATACGATGCGCACCTTCCGGTCCGCCGCCGACGTGCCGGCCCTGCACACGCTGCTGCAGGAGGCCTATGCGGCCAACGGCGGCGCCCTGGCGCCGCGCGAGGAATGGTGGCGCGTGCTGTCGACCGACCCGGAATTCGACGCCCGCCTGGTGCTGCTGGTCGAGACGCCGATCGGCACCCTGGCCGCCGCCTGCATCGCCTGGACCTCCGGCTTCGTAAAGGACCTCGTCGTGCTGCCGGGCCACCGCCGCCTGGGCCTCGGCTCGGCCCTGATGGGCCACGCCTGCCAGGCCTTCCGCAAGCGCGGCGCGCATGCGGTCGACCTGAAAGTCGACGCCGGCAACCACGCCGCGATCGCGCTGTATGAGTCGCTCGGCATGTGGCGGGTGGAGACCGTCGCGGCCTAGGACCTGCCTGCCGGCGGGGCCGCCGCGGCCAGTGCGATGTACTCGCCTTCCATCGGGCGCGCGGCCCTGTCCGCGCCGTCCAGCAGGTCGCCGCTGTCATTCAGCTTTTCCAGCACGGATCGAGCCAGGTGAAGGCTACCCGGCTGCGCGGCGCGGCCGCCGCCATTTGCGCGAAAGCCCGGATGGCTTGCCAGCAGCGCGCCCAGCTCTTCCCGCGCCAGGTCGGCGGCGATGAAGCCGACGCCGCTGCCGGCCGCGGTCCGCTTTGCCGATTGCGTGGCGGCCTGGTCGATCTCGATACAGCACAGGTCCGGCCGGATCGACGTGGGTGCATGGCGCGCTTCCGCAGCGGGAAATGCAGCCATTATCGGCAGGCTTGGGCGCCGGCGTCAGCGCTTTCCCCTGGAGGCTGCGTGACGCCACCTTGGGTATCGCCCGATGCGCCGGGGTGCCGGGAGTGTCAGGCGGACAGGCCTTTTTGCAGCAGCTCCGCCACCAGCTGGTTCAACTCGACACCGCGTTCCTTGCTCAGCGTCTGCAACTGCTGTACCAGGCCGCTGTTCAGCTTGACGGCAAATGGTACCAGTCCCAGGGCGCGTTCACGCTCGCGCTGTTCGCGGCGGTCGGGCGCAGGTCCCGATGCGGCTCCAGCGAACGTGGCGCCCTTGGCCGCCATCTGGTTCATCAATTTCTTTGCATCGCTCTTTGCCAGGTCCGTCTTTTTCATCGCTTGCCTTTGTAGTTCGTGAATTGAGAACGGATTCTACTCGCGAAAGGCAGCCGCGCCGGAATGGCGCGGCTTGCAAGGCAAGCTTGGGCCCCCGCCTCGCGGGGGCGACGTTTGAGACGCTGAGCGGCGGGTGGATTTAGAACTTGTGCGCCACCCGTGCAAAGTAAGCGGCGCCGTTCAGGCCGAACTGCACGCTCTCGTACTTGAAGCCGTTGTCGGTCTCGTCCGGATTCTGCACGGTCGGATGCACGTTGAAGATATTCGTGCCGCCGACGGTCAGCTTGGTCTTGTCCGTGAACGACCAGGTGAAGGACAGGTCGGCCGAGGTCTTGGCTTCGTAGTGCTGGTTCGGCACCGGCGGACCCGAGAAGGTGCCCAGGGTCTGCGGACCGTAGTGGACGATGCGGAAGTCGGTTTCCAGCTTGCCCTTGGTGTAGTCGAAGTCCAGGGTGGCCTTGCGGCGCGGGCCGCCCTGTTCGATGAACAGGCGCTCGCGCTCGGACAGCAGCACGTCCTCGAAGCCGGCCAGCGCGCTCGGTGCGTGCACGCCGGTGACTTCGGTGCGGCTGAAGTTCATCGCCAGGTAGGTGGCCAGCTTGCCGCCGCCGATGTCCATGCGGTGCGAGGCGGTCAGGTCCAGGCCCTGGGTGCGGGTGTCGACCGAGTTCACGAAGAACTGCGCCTGGCCGACGCCCAGTGCTGCCAGGGTCGCGCCCAGCTTCGGGTAGTTGTCGGCGTCGAAGCGGCCCGACAGCACGATGCGGCCGTCGATGTCGATGTGGTACAGGTCGGCCGTCACCGAGACCGACTTGCTCGGGGTCCAGGTCAGGCCCAGGGTGTAGCTCTTCGACTTCTCTTCCTTCAGCTGCGGGATGCCGGCCGCGTTGGCGACCTTGCCGCCGTTCGGCGCCAGCACCACGTCCATCGGCACGCCGCTGATGAAGTCGGTGAAGGTCGACGAGAAGTAGACCTGCTGCAGCGAAGGCGCGCGGAAGCCGGTGCTGGCCGAGGCCCTCAGCAGCACGTCATCCGTGGCCCTGAAGGAGCCCGCCAGCTTGCCGGTGGTGGTCGAGCCGAAGTCCGAGTAGCGCTCGTGGCGCACGGCGGCCTGCAGCTTGGTGCGGGCATTCAGGTCGGCCTCGAAGTCGAGGTAGGCGGCGCTGCTGTGGCGGTCGCGGCTGGTGGCGTCGCCCGGCTGGAAGCCCGGGAAGCCCTGGCTGCCGGCATTGCCGCCCACGCCCACGCCGTCGGCGTCGATGTACGAACCCGGTTCGCCGGCGAAGATCTGGTAGTTCTCGGCGCGGTATTCGAAACCGAAGGCCGCGTTCAGGCCGCCCAGTACGTCGGCGTAGTAGCGGCTGAAGTCGGCGTTGGTGGTCAGCTGGCGGAAGGAGAAGCCGCCGGCGTCGAACTGCGAGGGGCTGATGCCCTTGCCGCCCTTGGTCATGTCGAGGTTGGCGATCGAGGCGTTCAGCGTATGCGAGATGTTGTAGCGCATGCGGTTGTAGCCATAGGTCTGCGAGAAGTCGCCGGCCCATTCGCCGATGCGGGTGCGGTAGCCGAGGATGCCGTAGCGGTCGTCGATGTCGCCGTTGATGTAGGGGACGAAGCCGTCCGGGTACATGGCGGCCGAGTTACGCGAGGGGATGTCGTCGGAGCCGATGCCGCCGCGCGCCCAGGCGGCCGAGGAGGCATCGCGGGTCTGGGCGCCGGCCGTCAGGTAGAGCTTGCCTGGACCCATCGGGAATTCGCCGTTCACGTAGACGGTCTGGTTCTTGACCTTGGTGTCGCCGATGGTACGCGGGTTGTCCGGCTCGGCGCGGTTGGAGCGGCCACGGTCGTAGTATTCGCCGGTGATGCCGAGCACGCCGTCCGCCACCGCGACGCCGCAGTAAGCCGAGGCCAGCCAGTTCTTGCCGTCGTGCTTCGAGTACTCGCCGAAGCCGGCGATCGATTCGCAGCCCAGGCTCTTCTTCAGTTCGACGTTGATCACGCCGGCGATGGCGTCCGAGCCGTACTGCGCGGCGGCGCCGTCGCGCAGCACCTGCACGTCCTTGATCGCCAGCAGCGGCAGCGCGTTCATGTCGGTGCCGGTATTGCCGCGGTTGCGCGCGCCGAACAGGTTGACCAGGGCGGTGGTGTGGCGGCGCTTGCCGTTCACCAGCACCAGGGTCTGGTCGGAACCGAGGCCGCGCAGGGCCGCCGAGTCGACCAGGTCGGCGCCGTCGGCACCGGTCTGGCGGGTCGAGTTGAACGAGGGCGAGATGTTCGCCAGGGTCTGGGCCAGGTCGAACTGGCCGCCTTGTTCGGCGGACTTGGTCAGCGGGATGTAGTCGACCGGGACCGTGGTATCGGTGGCCGAGGTGTTGCCGACGCGGCGCGAGCCGACGATGTTCACGCTCTGGATGGTGCTGGCGTCGGCAGCGGCCGGCGCCGTGGTCTGGGCCAGCGCGCCGGACGGCAGGGCGGCGAGGGCGGCGCTGCCGTAAAAGGCGAGCAGAAGGGATTGACGAATCGCGTTGGGTTTCAAGTGCTGGCTCCTTGGGAAATATTGCATTTCCATGAATTTACCAGTTGGCAACCTAAGGCAAGAAGTTGAACGTCTCATAACTACAACAGTGATGCTTATAAGTTGGACTCATATTGCAGAGCAGCGTCGTATGGACGTTATTTTGGTACATTGGTACCATAGTCGGCCATTTTGGAGGCAGCCATGACCGACCAGGAATTCATCGCCGCGTTCGCCGCCGGGCGTCTCGCGCCGGCAGGATTCGACCACCGTGCTCACCTGCGCGCCGCCTTTCTGCTGCTGCGTTCACGCCCCTTCCTCGAAGCCTGTATCGCGATGCGCGACGGCCTGCAGGCGCTGGCCGGCAAGCTGGGCAAGCCGGACCTCTACCACGAGACCGTGACGGTGGCCTTCATGGCACTGCTGGCCTCCGGCGCCGCGCGCAAGACCTTTGCCATGCCGGACCTCGTCCAATGTGGAGGCAAGCATGGCTGAGAAAGTGACGGTGGAGCGGGTCCAGACCGGCCTGCGCATCGAGAAGCGGATGCTGAAGGTGTTGAAGGGGCTGGCCGAGTACCACGACATGAGCCTTGGCGACCTGGTGGAGGGCATCGTCCTGCATGCCTTCGAGGGCAAGAGCGCGTTCGGCGAGGAGAGCCTGGCGCGCATCCAGGATTTGAAACGGATCTACGGGATGACGCTGGAGGCGAAGGACGCGCATCGCTTGCAGGAGGCGGGCTCCGGCGAAGCCTCGCAAGACATCGCCGGCAGGTGATTGAAGAACGTGTTCAAGGCGTACGGCCGCTACGCCACACCGGCGGCAATCTCGCGCTGCAGCTTCTTGGTCAGCCTGGCGAATACGAGCTCGTACGAGCGGCGCAGCAACGCCGCCGCTTCCTGATCCGATAAATCCGCGTCCTTGTCGACATGCACCCACCTGGCGCGCGCCAGGTAGGGCGCCGGAATGATCCCGGGACGATCGGTGAGTTCCAGGAAGCGATCGTCCTCGACCTTGAAGCTCATGCCCTCGGCGGGCGTCGCACTGCCTGTCACCGCG
Source organism: Massilia sp. 01N417 (assembly GCF_056399645.1). Classification (NCBI taxonomy): domain Bacteria; kingdom Pseudomonadati; phylum Pseudomonadota; class Betaproteobacteria; order Burkholderiales; family Oxalobacteraceae; genus Massilia; species Massilia sp. 01N417. The sequence goes on from NZ_JBFTRS010000006.1 coordinate 184,634, forward strand.
AACATTTTTTCGCCGACCGAAAATACAAGGTCAGCGCCCCATTTGATGTCCTCCGTACAGCCCGCGAAACTGCGGCACAGCACCTTGGCGGCTTCGAAATCCATCTCCCGCTCTCCCTATCGTGTCAAGCAAACGCCAATAGTAGCGTGATGGCCTCGGTGAGCTACGAATTTTTTGATGTTGCAAGAACGGCCCGCCAACCGGGCCAGATTGGGGCGTAGCATACAAAGCTTCGGGAATAACATCGAAGCTCCGCAGTAGTAATGGCTTCCTTTAGGAAAACAAAGGCCTATCGAGGTACCTGATATACCAAAAAGCCTATCCAGATCCATTCGTGGAGTTAATGGTTGAATCTGGTCGACAGACAGCCAATGCGTACTGAAACAGTTCATCGACCAGCTTGTCGCGTGGGCCGCGTACCGTTCTCAGCAGCCCGATTCCCCGGGTGGGTGCCGTTCCTGGTAGGGTAATCCGGGTCATCGACAAATTTGGCCCCCACATGGGCGCCCAGTCAGGAACCAGTGATATCCCGAGACCGCGGCTGACGAAGCTTGCAATGGTCATCAGGCCATCGATTTCGAGTCTCACCCGCGGCTGAATGTCGCGTTCCCGTAGATAGCGATCCGCAAGGCGTCCACCCCAGATACGTCTGTCGTACTTGATGAAAGGTTCCGAACGCAGCAAGGCGTGCGCGTCTTCATCGCTCTTGAACGTGCCAGGGGCAATAAGGATGAGGGGTTCTTGGGTGAGGGCATGCCATGCGCATGCCTTGGGAATGGCGAACTGGTGTTCAACCACAATGGCAGCATCCAGCTCTCCAGCCATCACCTTGGTCGCCAGTTCTGCGGAGTGCGCGACATCGACAAAAACCGACAACTCTGGGTGGTCGGCGTATAGCTTTTCGAGGGCCGGCGAAACGATCGAGATGGCTGCGGAAAAGAAGCTGCCGATGCGTAGCTGCCCTAGTCCGACCTGATCAATCGCTGCCGCGCGGAGATCGGCCACGTTGCGCACTACACCGCGCGATTGGTCCAGGATCTGTAACCCGGCCTCCGTCGGCTTCACGGCTCGGCCGGACCTGTTGACCAGTCCTACTCCCAAGTCCTCTTCCAAGGTGCGGATCCGGGCTGCAACAGCGGCCGGCGTTAGGTCGAGCCGACGTGCTGCTTCCGCTATCGATCCGCATTCCACGACAGCGACGAAAGTCTGCAAAAAGCGTGTGTCCATGTCAAAAGTCTAGCACGACAGGCACGAGAAGATAATTTCCTTATGGTTCAAAGGTGATGATCTGCTCTGTATCCCTTAAAAATTTTAATCGACAATCAGCTCACGCCTGTTTATCTCGATAAGGGAGCATCATGAACCATCCAGTACAAAGCGTCCGCAACCTGGTATCCGAAGCCGAATGGGAGGCGCGGGTCACCCTTGCCGCCGCCTATCGGCTGATCGCCCATTTCGGCATGTCCGACCTCATCTACAATCACATCACTTGCAAGGTCCCCGATGCAGATGACGAATTCCTGATCAACCCCTATGGCCTGTTATACGAGGAAATTACTGCATCCTGCCTCGTCAAGATTAACCTTGCGGGCGACATCCTGTTTAATCCCAACCCGACCTACGGCATCAACCCGGCGGGCTACGTGATCCACAGTGCCATCCACGGCGCCCGTCACGAAGTGGATTGCGTCATCCACACGCACACCCGCAGCGGAATGGCCGTGTCTGCACTGGAGTGCGGCCTGTTGCCGATCGCTCAGACCAATATGCGCTTCGGCAAGATCGCTTATCACGAATACGAAGGCGTTGCTGTAGACGTAGATGAGCGCGAACGCCTGGTCGCCGACCTCGGAGACTCGGACGTCATGATCCTGCGTAATCACGGACTGCTGACCTGCGGTCCGAGTGTGGCCGAAGCTTTCAACACGATGTACTGGTTGGAGAACGCCTGCAAGACCCAGCTCGACGCATTGGCCTGCAACACAGCCCTGCACCTGCCGCAACAGCACGTTATCGCCAAAACCGCTCATCAGTTTGAGCCTCAAGTACGCCGACCCTACGGAATCATGGAGTGGCCAGCCATGATCCGGCTTCTCGATCGCCGCGATACTTCGTACCGCGACTGATTTCTCTTCATTTCCAACAATTCATAAGTCAGACGGACGGCTCCGCCTGCTTGACCGGCAATTCTTCGATCGAGCGACTGCAGTCGAAAGAAGCTGATATGCAACATTAAGGAGACAACGATGGAAATCATCAATGAAAAGCAGGTGATGGGCAAGATCTTCTGGCGCCTTGTGCCCTTGCTCATGGCTTTATATGTGCTGTCTTACATCGACCGGATCAACGTCGGCTTCGCTGCGCTGACCATGAACAAGGACTTGGGCCTAAGCGCTTATGTCTTCGGCTGGGGCGCTGGCATCTTTTTTCTTGGCTACTGCATGTTTGAAGTGCCCAGTAATCTGATGCTGGCCCGTGTCGGAGCACGCCGTTGGATCGCGCGTATCCTGTTCACTTGGGGCCTCCTGTCGGCCGGCATGGCTTTCGTCCAGGGGCCAACCAGCTTTATTGTCATGCGTTTCCTGCTCGGCGCTGCTGAAGCCGGATTCTTTCCAGGCGTTGTGCTGTATCTGACTTATTGGTTCCCGGCGCGCTACCGCGCACGCATCATCGCCGCCTTCATGTTGTCGATCCCGCTGTCGATCGCAGTCGGTGCGCCGCTGTCGACCTGGATCCTGCAGATGGATGGCCTCTATGGTCTGAAGGGATGGCAGTGGTTGTTCATCATCGAAGGGGTGCCGGCTGTGCTCGCTACGTGGGCCGTTTTGCGTTACCTGACCGAGCGACCGGAAGCAGCAAGTTGGTTATCCAGCAAGGAGAAAGGCTGGCTTGAAGAGCAGCTGGCCGCCGACCGCGAAATGGCGGGAACGACCCAGCAATCCTCGTCGCTGCGCACGGTGTTCACAAATCCTGCTATCTTGGCTTTGAGCTTCGTGTACTTCTGCGGCACTGCGGCCAACGTCGGGCTGTCGTCCTTCCTGCCGCAAATGATCAAGCAGCATGGCTACTCGAACCTGCAGGTCGGCTTCCTGACCTCGCTGCCGTATATCGTCGGCTGCATCGGCATGTTGGTCATCGGCTACTGGTCGGACCGAACGAAGGAGCGTCGCCTGTTCCTCGTCGCCACCATGCTAATGGCTGCGGCAGGCCTCTATCTTGCCGCCGCGTTTGGCGGCTCGATCTGGTCGATCCTGTCGCTGGCGCTCGCTGCGGTCGGTATCCTGGGTCTGAAAGGGCCATTCTGGCCGCTGCCAGCTGCCTACCTGAGCGGCACAGCAATGGCAGGCGGAATTGCCTTTATCAATTCGGTGGGCAACCTTGGGGGATTCGTCGGTCCCTACGCTGTCGGTTGGATCAAGGAGGCATCGGGAAGTTTTACTGGTGGACTGTACGCACTTGCTGGAATCTCGGTTACCGCAGCGATCGCAACCCTCATTTTTGTTCGGGGCCGGGGTCCGAAAATTAATGTTCCCGTCGCTGCACCACAAGGTAAGAGCAAGGTCGTCAGCTAATCATCCTCATATTAATCATCGAGACTGTCTCGCGCACGAAGCTTTAATGCCTCGGCGCGAGAATGTCGTGTCGCTAAATATGTGATGTCGTGATGGCGGGAATGTTATCTGGTTGTAGCCATGATGTCCGCTCCCACCGATAGCGGAGCCTTCGGACGGTTCGGTGTATGGGCGGATGGCTCCAAGAATAAGCAAGAGGGTAGCCAGGCGCTTTTATTCCTGGTGAAACTCTTCGGCCGTCGAGAATAGGTCCCAGGCGGCGATGAACAGCGCCGCGATCACTGGTCCAATCACGAAACCGTTCAGCCCGAACAGAGCCATGCCGCCCACCGTGGACAGCAGCACCACGTAATCCGGCATCTTGGTGTCCTTGCCGACCAGGATGGGGCGCAGGAAGTTGTCGACCAGGCCGATCACGAACACGCAGAAGAGGATCAGCACCACGCCTTGCCAGATCGCGCCGGTCACCAGGAAGTACACGGCCACCGGTGCCCACACGATGGCGGCGCCGACCGCCGGCAGCAGCGACAGGAAGGCCATTACCACGGCCCACAGCAATGGCGCCTGCACGTGCAGGATCCAGAAGATCAGGCCGCCCAGCGCGCCCTGCGCCATCGCGACCAGCACATTGCCCTTGACGGTGGCGCGGATCACGGTGGTGAAATGGGTGAACAGGCGCTGCTTGTACTTGCGGCTCAGCGGTACCGCGGTCCTGATGCGGCCCGCCAGCGAATGGCCGTCGCGCAGCAGGAAAAACAGCAGGTAGAGCATGATCGTCATGCTGACCAGGAAGTCGAAGGTGTTGCTGGCGAAGTTGAGCGTGTACTTGGCCGCGAGCTGGCTGGCCTGGGCGGCGACGCTCGACAGCTTTTCCTGGATGGTCGCGAGGTTGGTGAGGTCGAAGTGTTGCAGCAGGCCGGTCAGCCAGTCCGGCAGCACGCCGATGATCTGGCGGAAGTATTTGCCGAAATCGATGTGGCCGGTACTGATCATGTTGTACAGCCCGACCGCCTGCTGGACCAGCGAGGCGCTGATCAGGGCCACCGGGATGATCACCATCACCACGATCGAGCCCAAGGTGAGCAGGGCGGCCAGGTTGGCTTTCTGGCCGGTGGCGCGCAGCAGGCGGCGGTAAAGGGGGATGAACAGGATCGCCAGCACCACGCCCCAGAACACCGCGCCCGCATAGGGCGTCAGGATCCAGACGAAGCCGATGGTGACGACGGCCAGGAGGAAGAGGAAGACTTTTTGCTGGAGGGTGTATTGGCTGGCAGGTAGATTCATACTCTTATGATAACGCCATATGCCGTTCCAGGTAATCTTCGAAGGCTTCGCGCGGCAGGGCTTTCGCGTAGAACCAGCCCTGGATGTAGTCGCAGCCGAAGGCGGCCAGCAGGTCGCGCTGGGCGCCGGTCTCGACGCCCTCGGCGATCACTTCGATGCCGAGGCGGTGGGCGAGGCCGACGATGGCCTCCGTCAGCGCCTTGTCGCCATCGTCGTCGGCCAGCTGGACGATGAAGGATTTGTCGATCTTCAGGTAGTCGACGTCGAAATGCTTCAGGTAGGCGAGCGAGGAAAACCCGGTGCCGAAATCGTCGATCGAGACCCTGGCGCCGGCTTCGTGCAGGTCGCCCAGGCAGCGCGAAACCTGGCCGGTGTCGCTCACCAGCACCCCTTCGGTGATCTCCACGGTAATACACGACGGCAGCTCGGAGCGCAGGATGCGCTCCAGCCATGGCAGCGGGCCCTGGCGCTCGAACTGCAGCGGCGAAATGTTCACGCTCAGCTCGATGATGCAGTCGTATTTCCGGCGCCAGCGTTCGATGTCGGCGATGGCTTCGCCCAGCACCCAGTCGCCGATCTCGTCGATCAGGCCGGTCTCTTCGGCCAGCGGGATGAAGGTGGCCGGGCTGACCGGACCGAATTCCGGATGCTCCCAGTGCAGCAGGGCCTCGGCCTTGCGCAAGCGCCCGGTGGTGGTCTCGACGATGGGCTGGTAGTGCACGTGCAGCTGGCGCCGCGCCAGCGCCATGCGCAGCTCGTTGGTCAGCCTGAGCTTGAAGGACGCCTGCTGCTGCAGGGAGGCGGTGAAATACTGGAAGTGGCCGCGTCCAGCGCGCTTGGCCAGGTACATCGCATGCTCGGCGTTCGCCAGCAGGGTGGAGGGGTCGCAGGCGTCGTCGGGATAGACACTGATGCCGATGCTGGCCGACAGGTAGGCCAGTTCGTCGCTGCCGAGACCCAGCGGCGCCGCCACCGCGTCGATCAGGGCGCCGGCGACGGTCTCGAGGTGCAGCTGCTGGTCGCCCTGGCCGAGCGCAATGGCGAACATGCCGCCGCCCAGGCGCGCCATGCCGGCGTCGGCGGGGACGCGGCGCGCCATGCGCCGGGTCAGCTCGACCAGGGCCTCGTCGCCCCTGGCGTAGCCGTAGGCGTCGTTGATGTCCTTGAAGCGGTCGATGTCGAGCAGCAGCACGCCCAGCCGGTGCCCGGCGCCCTGGGCCTTGCGCATCTCCTGCTCCAGGCGGTCGAGGAAGAGGCGCCGGTTCGGCAGGCCGGTCAGCGGATCGAAGTTGGTCTGGCGCCAGATGACTTCATCCTTCTGCTTCTGCTCGCCGATGTCCCGGAACTGGATCACATGGCGGTAGATGCGGCCGTCCGGATGGCGGATCACGCGGATGTTGACGAACTTCGGCGTGACGCTGCCGTCCTTGTTGCGGTCCTGGATCTCGCCCTGCCAGTGGTCGCGGGCGGCCAGGGTCCCGCGCAGGCAGGCATAGAAGCCCTGGTCGTGCATGCTCGACTCGAACAGCTGGGGTTCGCGGCCGGCCACCTCGTCCAGCGTGTAGCCGGTCTGCTGCGTGAAGGCCGGGTTGGCGTCGACGATGCGGTTGGCTTCGTCGGTGACCAGCACCGCTTCCGAACTGGTGCGGTAGATCAGGTTCGCCATGCGCATCGATTCTTCGAGGTCGCGCTGGTGGGTCACGTCCTGCACGGTGCCGCTCAGGATCGTGCGGCCGTCCGCCATGATCGGACTGCACAGCACGCGTATCCATTTGCGGGTGCCGGCGGGGGTGACGATCCGCAGCTCGAGGTCGAAAGGCTTGCCCTCGGACTCGGCCTCGGCGAGCGCGCGCTCGGCCTGGATCCGGTCGTCCACGACGCAGCAGGCCAGGCAGGCTTCGAGCGTCACCGGGCGGGCGGCGGGCAGCTCGTAGATGCGGATCACCTCGTCGGTCCATTCCAGGTGGCCGGTCGCCGGTTCGAGCTCCCAGGCGCCGATCCGGGCCAGGGAACTCATCTCCGTGAGCAGGCGTTCCTGCCGGCGGATGGTGCGTTCGTGTTCGATGCGCATGGTCACGTCGCGCGCGACGCCCAGTACGCCCAGGACCTTGCCGTCCGCCTCGACGATGGGGGTCTTGATGGTTTCATAGGTATGTTCTTTCGCATCCTTCGCCGAGGTCACGTGGGTGTCGTGGGCGAGCGGCTTGCCGCGATCGAGGGAGGCGAGGTCGGTGCTGCGCATGGTCTCGGCCGAGGCCGGCGGGAACAGGTCCTCGTCGCGCCTGCCGATGACCTCCTGGCGCGGCTTACCCACCAGTTCCTCGAAACGCGCATTGCAGGCCAGGTAGGTGCCGGCCTGGTCCTTCAGCCAGATCACGTCGGGACTGCTCTCGACCAGGGTGCGCAGCAGTGCCTTCTCGCGTTCGAGTTCGGCGGTGCGGACGCGCACCGCCTTGCGCACCGAGCGCAGCCAGAAGCCCAGCATCAGCACCAGCACGCCCAGCGCCAGCAGGGCCGCCAGCAGCCGTTCGGCGATGCGCATGAAGGGCAGGGGCCGGCCCATCCACTTGTCGTGCAGGGCGCCGAGTTCGGCCGGCGTGATCTTCGCCATGCCGTCTTCGACCATGGCGAGGGTGGCGTCGTCGCCCTTCCTGACGGCGCGCCGCAGGCCGTTGCGCCTGACCTCGAAGGCCCTCACGTACTGGCGCTGCAGGCCGAGCTGGTAGAGGCGGTAGTCGGCCGAGTATTCGTCCATGCACAGCAGCTTGATCGACTGGCGGGCGGCGGCGTCGACCAGGGCCCGGTAGGTCGGGTAGATCCGCACGCCGGTGACGCCCTGGCGCAGCAGCTCCTCGGCGCAGGCGTCGTTGGCCTGTACTCCCACCTCGAAACCCTTGAGGCTGGCGATGTCGTGGATGCCGCTGATCGAGGCGTCGGCGTAGATGGCGGTGGCGACCGTCGCGTAGGCCTTCGAGAAGTCGAGGGTGGCGGTGCGGGCGTCGGTGCGGAAGATGGTGTCGATCACGTCGGCGCGGCCGGCTTCCAGCATCGGCTGGGCCTGGGCCCAGTTGACGGCCACCAGCTCGGCCTTCCTGCCGGTCTTGCGCTCCCACAGGCGCCACAGGTCGACCGTGTAGCCTTCCAGCGAGCCGTCGGGATTGCGGTGGACGAAGGGGGGATAGTTTTCGTCCAGCACGACACGAACCGGCGCCGCGCAAACGAGGCCGGGAAGACACAGCACGGCAAGCACGATGACGCGCACGACCAGCATGAACACGCTCCTGGAGAGGCGGGCCAGTTCCGTTGGATGGGCTAGCCAGTTGGTGCCAAGATATCATGAAGCCCGGTGCCTGCTCCAGAAGCGCGTGACGGCAATCCGCGGCCGGGTCTCAGCCGTCCGGGCCGGCCGAGGGCGAGGGCGGCACGGGCGCCGCTTCGCGGGCTTCGCGCTTGCGCAGGCTGCGGTTGGCGGCGACCACGCCGACGCCGACGATCGCCAGGCTCAGCATGGCGCCGAGCGAGGGCGCGGCCAGCCAGCGCAGCGACTGGTCGGGCAGTTCGGACGGCGCCTGCTGGGGCGGATCGGAATCGGCAGGCATCGTGGCGGGAGCGGCTTCGGCCTCGCCGGCCAGGAAGGGCGCCAGTTCATGGGCGAAGGCGATGGCGTCCTGCGGCGTCCGGCTGGTGAGGAGGCGGCCGTCGCGCACGGCCTGCTGGTTGCGCCAGATGGCGCCGGCATTCACCAGGTCGTCGCGCACGCCCGGCCAGGAGGTCAGGGTGCGCCCGGCCGCCAGCCCGCAGGAGACCAACAGCAGGGCCGCGTGCGACATCGCCGCGATCGGCTTGCCGGCGGCATCGAAGGCGCGCACGAACTCGCGCGCAGGGAGCGACTGGCGTAGCAGGTCTGGCGCGATATAGCCACCGGGAATCAGCAGGCCGTCGTAGTCGTCCGCGCGGACCGCATCGACCGTCCGGTCGACCCGCACCAGCTCGGCCGGCTGGTGCCCGTTCATGCCGCGGAGCCGGCCGGCGCGCAGGGCCACCAGCGCGGAGTGCGCGCCCGCGTTCTTCAGCGCCATCAGCGCGGCATCGAGTTCCGCCTGTTCGACACCGTCCGCCGCCAGCACGGCAATCCGCTTGCCGGCGAGTTTTCCGGATCCGTTCATCGTGAGCTCCTCCTTGTCCATCGTCCCTTGTTAGCAGAGTTGGCAGACATGGCTTTAGTTCCGCTTGACCTATTCATAACCGCGTGGTTATACTTAATTCATAACCATTCAGTTATGAATTCAGATGGAACAGACACCCGACACGCCCGACACCCCCGACACCATTTTCAGGACCCTCGCCGACCCCACCCGCCGGGCCCTGTTCGAACGGCTGTGCCGCGAAGGGGAGCAGACCGTCGGGGCCTTGACGGCCCAGGCCGGGATCTCGCAGCCGGCCGTGTCGAAGCACCTCGGCATCCTCAAGCAGGCCGGACTCGTCAGCGACCGGCACGAAGGGCGCCAGACCCATTATTCCGCCCGGTTGAAAGCGCTCGCCCCGCTGGTCGACTGGACGCAGCAGATGTCCCGGTTCTGGGAGAGCCGGTTCGATGAGCTCGATGACCTTTTGAAAAGGATGGATCAATGATGAATGCTTCGCCGCAGCTTGCTTCCGAACTCCGCACCGTCACCGTCGAACGCGAGTTCGCGCATGCGCCCGAGAAGATCTGGCGCGCGCTCACCCAGCCGCACCTGATCGAGGCCTGGCTGATGAAGAACGACTTCGTGCCGGCCGCGAACCACCGCTTCAGCCTGCACGGCGACTGGGGCTCGGTCGACTGCCGGGTGCTCGAGATCGAGCCGCAGCGCAGCCTGTCCTATACCTGGGCCGCGATGGGCCTGGACAGCGTGGTCACCTGGACCCTCACGCCCAGCGGCGCCGGCACCCGCCTGCGCATGGAACAGAGCGGCTTCCGTCCGGACCAGGACCAGGCCTACCATGGCGCCCAGTACGGCTGGAACAAGTTCTTCGCGTCGCTCGATCAGGTGCTGGCCGGGCAAGGGGAGACGGCATGAGCGAGGCCTCCGAACTGATCGACGAGCGCATCGCCAGCCTGCGGGACTGGCGCGGCGCGACCCTGGCGCGGATGCGCGCGCTGATCCACGAAGCCATCCCCGATGTGGTGGAGAGCTGGAAGTGGATGGGCACGCCGGTCTGGGAACACGGCGGCATCCTCTGCACCGGCGAGTCCTACAAGTCCTGGGTAAAGCTGACCTTCCTGAAGGGCGCCTCGCTGGACGATCCGGCAAAGCTGTTCAATGCCAGCCTGGATGGGAATGCGCGGCGCGCGATCGACATCCGCGAAGGCGAGGAAGTCGATGCCGAAGCCTTCAAGGCGCTGGTCCGCGCCGCGGCCGCGCTCAATGCGTCGGCGAAGACGAAGCCGAAGCGGGCAAGGACGGCGGCTTGCGCATGAAGGCGCAGCGCTGCGAAGCGGCCAGGCCTTTCAGGTAGGCGCGGCGCACCGACCCGGCCGTGATGCAGGCGGACACGTGCTTCGAATGCCGCTCGGCGCCGCTGAGCTTGCGCACCCAGCTGCGAAAGGGGATCAGGCCTTCGGCGGTGCGCTGGACCGCGCCGACGGCCTGGTCTTCCGCCACGTCGGACGCCTTGTTCATGAAGCTGTCCTCGTCCTTTGCCGAGGGCGGCGCGTCGTAGTCGGGGCCGAGCGCCTCGTCGAGTTCGCGGATCTCGCGTGCGATCGCGGTGCAGCTGCGGCTGGCCGGCGGCCGGTAAGGGTCTTCCTTGGCTTTCTCGAGCACGGCCGGAATCTCCTGTTTCGTGATGCCGAGATCGTTGAGCGGGGAGGCGGCGGCGCTGCCCATCCGCGACACCGTCTTCGATGCGCAGGCGCCCAGGGTGAGCAGGGCGGCAAGCGAGATCAACCTGATGGCCGGATGCATGCTAGCCCTCGGCCGCTCCGCCGACCAGGATGGCGCCATCCTCGACCCGCGCCTGGATCAGGCAATCCCGTCCCGTCGCCCGGCCCTGGCGCAGCACCAGGCCATGTCCCAGCGCCGCGGCCAGCGCGCCGGCCGCCACCCCGGTCGCGCTGTCTTCCAGCGCCGCATCGAGGTGGTTGAAGTTGCGGCCTTCATAGATGCCTTCCGCCAGCCGGCAATAGACATACAGGCCGTTCACGCCGTTCGCCTTGCCCCAGGCCGCGATGCCGGCCAGGTCGGGCGCCAGGCCGTACAGCGTGTCCACATCCCCCACCTCGACCAGCAGCTTGGGGCTGCCGACCGAGGCCACCCGCGACCGCGAGGCCAGGGCCAGGCCGGGGGCGTTCAGCAGGGCCGCGATGTCGTCGCCGCCGATGGCGGCCTGCGGCACCGCCTGCGGCGCCAGCTTCACGAAATAGCGGCCGTCCTCGCGCGACAGTTCCAGCGCCTGGCCCTTCATGGCGGTGCGCACGCTGATCGTCCGCATGGCCTGCGCGCGGCTGAACAGGACTGCGGCCACCGCCAAGGTCGCATGCAGGCAGAGCGGGCTGCGCATGTGCGGATAGTAGTAGTCGACCTGCTGGTCCGGGGACAGGAAGACGCAGGTCGTGTTGCGCGCGGCGGCAAAGGCCTGGCGGGCGGCCGGGTCCATGCCGTCGTCCTCGATCACCAGCGCCGGGTTGCCGTCGCCGGGATGCGCCCCGAAGCAAATCAATTCGTGTACGTGCATGTTCGCAAATGCTGAAGTCGTCAGTTATACTGTGTTTTTATACAGTGTTGTCTTTTTTCAAGACAATTGTAGACCTATTTGCCCAGACACACGATGCCATCCGAGCCATCTTCCCAACTTGGCCTGCACCTTGGCCTGCCCCAGTATGCGGAGCTGTTCTGCCTGTCGAACTTCTCTTTCCTGCAGGGCGCATCGCACGCGGAAGAACTGGTGGCGCGCGCCGTGCAGCTGGGCTATGCGGCGCTGGCCATCACCGACGAGTGCTCGCTGGCCGGCGTGGTGCGCGCGCATGCGGAGGCGAAGGGCGCAAAACTGCCGCTCATCATCGGCGCCCATTTCCACCTGAAGCACCCGGACGGCGCCGATGCGCTGTCCCTCATCCTCCTGGCCCAAAACCGCAACGGCTACGGCAACCTGTCGGAACTGATCACGCTCGGACGCACCCGCAGCGGGAAGGGGACTTACCTGCTGCATCCCGCCGACCTGGAAAACGGCATGCCGGACTGCCTGGCGATCCTGCTGCCTGCCTATCCGGGCCACGACCAGCAAGGCGTCGACCGCCTGCACGCCCAGGCGGCCTGGATGGCGCTGACCTTTCCGGGCCGCACCTGGATCGGCCTGAACCTGCTGCACCGCGCCTTCGACGACGCCCACCGCGCCACCGTCGAGGAAGTCGGCTGGCAGCACGGCCTGCCGATCGTCGCCGTCGGCCACGTGGTGATGCACGTGCGTTCCCGCAAGCCCTTGCAGGATACCTTGAGCGCGACGCGGATCGGCAAGCCGGTCGCCGAATGCGGCTACCAGCTGGCCCAGAACGCCGAGCAGCACCTGCGTTCGCGGGTGCGCCTCGCCAACATCTATCCGCGCGCCGCGCTGCAGGAAACCCTGCGCATCGCCGGCCTGTGCACCTTCTCGCTGGAGGAGCTGCGCTACGAATACCCGGACGAAGTGGTCCCGCCCGGCCACACGGCCACCAGCTACCTGCGCAGCGAAACCTGGATCGGCGCGCACCGGCGCTTCCGCGACGGCATCCCGGCCAAGGTGCAGGCCCAGATCGAGCACGAGCTGGCGCTGATCGCCGAAATGCGCTACGAGCACTACTTCCTGACCGTGTACGACATCGTGCGCTTCGCCCGCTCCCGGCACATCCTCTGCCAGGGCCGCGGCTCGGCCGCCAACTCGGCGGTCTGCTACTGCCTGGGCATCACCGAGGTCGACCCGGCGCGGGCCAGCCTGTTGTTCGAACGTTTCATCTCGAAGGAGAGGAACGAGCCGCCCGACATCGACGTCGACTTCGAACACCAGCGCCGCGAAGAAGTCATCCAGTACATCTACCAGAAATACGGACGCACCCGCGCCGCGCTGGCGGCGGTGGTGATCAGCTACCGCCCGAAAAGCGCGCTGCGCGACAGCGGGCGGGCGCTCGGCATCGACCTCGCCATCATCGAGAAGGTCTGCAAGCAGCACCACTGGTTCGACGGCAAGGCGGACCTGCTGAACCGCCTGGCCGAGAGCGGCCTCGATCCGGAAGCGCCGCTGTCGCAGCAATGGGCTTCGCTGGCCCAGCGCCTGCTCGGATTCCCGCGGCACCTGTCGCAGCATCCGGGCGGTTTCGTGATGGCGCGCGGGAAGCTCTCGCGCCTGGTGCCGATCGAGAACGCGACGATGGCGGAGCGCAGCGTGATCCAGTGGGATAAGGACGACCTCGAGGAGCTGGGCTTGATGAAGGTCGACGTGCTGGCGCTGGGCATGCTGTCGATGCTGCGTCGTGCGCTCGAGCTGGTCGGCCGGCGCCACGGCATGGTGTTCGAACTGCAGGACATCCCGCACGACGACCCGGCCACCTACCGCATGATCCGCGCGGCCGATACCGTGGGCGTCTTCCAGATCGAGTCGCGCGCCCAGATGAGCATGCTGCCGCGGATGAAGCCGCGCCGGTTCTACGACCTGGTGATCCAGGTGGCCATCGTGCGTCCGGGGCCGATCCAGGGCGGCATGGTGCACCCCTACCTGAAGCGGCGCGAGGATCCGTCCCTGGTGACTTACCCGAGTCCGCAAATGAAGGTGGCCTTGGAGCGCACGCTGGGCGTGCCGATCTTCCAGGAGCAGGTGATGCAGGTGGCGATCCTGGCGGCCGGCTTCACGCCCGGCGAAGCCGACCAGCTGCGCCGCGCGATGGCGGCCTGGAAGCGCAAGGGAGGACTCGAGAAGTATTACGAGCGCATCGTCGGCGGCATGCTCAAGCGCGGCTACGACCTGAGTTTCGCCGAGCAGATCTTCAGCCAGATCCAGGGTTTCGGCGAATACGGCTTCCCGGAGTCGCACGCGGCCAGCTTCGCGCTGCTGGCCTATGCCAGCTCCTGGCTGAAGTGCCACGAGCCGGCGGCCTTCCTGTGCGCCTTGTTGAATAGCCAGCCGATGGGCTTCTACAGTCCCTCGCAGCTGGTGCAGGACGCGCGCCGCCACGGCATCGAGGTGCGCCCGGTGGATGTCGCCGTCAGCGGCTGGGAGTCGGCGCTGGAAGAAACGGGCGAGCCCTCGTCCACCCAGCCGGCGGTGCGCCTCGGCCTGCACCTGCTGCGCGGGATGGGCAAGGAGGCGGCCGAGCGCATCGAGCTGGCGCGCGCCATCCGCCCCTTCCTCGACACGGCCGACCTGGCGCGGCGCGCGAACCTGGACCGCGGCGACCTGCAGGTACTGGCCGGCGGGAATGCGCTGCGGGCGCTGGCCGGACACCGGCGCCAGGCCCTGTGGCAGGCGGTAGGTTCGGTGCCGGACAAGGACCTGCTGCGCCCCGCCTCATTGGAAGAAGACGTGCCGCTGCTGGCGGCGCCCAGCGAAGGGCAGGAGATCGTCGGCGACTACCGCGCCCAGGGGCTCACGCTGGGCCGCCATCCGCTTGCGCTGCTGCGGCCGCAGCTATTGGCGAAGCGCTTCCTGCCGGCCGAGGTGCTGATGGATTTCGCCAACGGCCAGCTGGCGCGCGCCTGCGGCATCGTCACCGTGCGCCAGCGTCCGGGCACGGCCAAGGGCGTGCTCTTCCTCACCATCGAGGACGAGACCGGGAACGTGAACGTGATCGTGTGGGCCAGCCTGGTCGAACAACAGCGCCGCGAGGTGCTGAATGCGCACCTGCTGGGCGTGTACGGCGTGTGGCAGAGGGAAGGGGAGGTGCGCCACCTGGTGGCCAAGCGGCTGGTGGACATGTCGCACCTGCTGGGGAATCTGGATACGCGCAGCCGGGATTTTTGTTAGCGTGTAGCCGTCATTCCCGCGAAACTCCACCGTCGTCCCCGCGAAGGCGGGGACCCAAGTTTGTTCGCGTTTCGACCGCGCCGGCGGAACCTGGACCCCCGCTTTCGCGGGGGCGGCGTTTACAAGCTAACGCTTAAAACTCTTCCCAATCCGCCTCAAGCGCCTGCTTCGACGTCCTGGCCGGCCTGGCCGAAGCAGCCTTCACCACCGGCGTGCTGGCGCGCGGCAGGGCCGGGCGCGCCGGCGCGGCCTTGACCGGCGCGGCCACTGCGCCGAAGTCGTGCGAGCGGTCCAGCTTGAACACGCTGACCACCTCGGCCAGCTTGGCGGCCTGGTCCTGCATCGAGGCGGCGGCGGCGGCCGCTTCTTCGACCAGGGCCGCGTTCTGCTGGGTCACCTGGTCCATCTGGCCGATGGCCTGGTTGACCTGCTCGATGCCGCCCGTCTGTTCCTGGCTGGCGCTGGTGATCTCGCCCATGATGTCGGTCACGCGGCGGATGCTGGTGACGACCTGTTCCATGGTCGCGCCGGCCTGGTCGACCAGCCTGGCGCCGGTGTCGACCTTGGCCACCGAGGCCGTGATCAGTTCCTTGATTTCCTTGGCGGCCGCAGCCGAACGCTGGGCCAGGGTGCGCACTTCGCCCGCCACGACCGCGAAACCGCGGCCCTGTTCGCCGGCGCGGGCCGCTTCGACAGCGGCGTTCAGCGCCAGGATGTTCGTCTGGAAGGCGATGCCGTCGATGACGCTGATGATGTCGACGATCTTGTTGGCCGAATCGTTGATCTCGCCCATGGTGGTGACGACTTCGCCGACCACGGCGCCGCCCTGGGTCGCCACCTGGGAGGCGGCGATGGCGAGCTGGTTGGCCTGGCGTGCGTTGTCGGCGTTCTGGCGCACGGTGGTGGTCAGTTCTTCCATCGAGGCCGCGGTTTCTTCCAGCGCGCCGGCCTGCTGTTCGGTGCGGGCCGACAGGTCGAGGTTGCCGGCGCTGATCTCGCGCGAGGCGGTGGCGATGGTGTCGGTGCCGCCGCGGACCTGGCCGACGATGCCCACCAGGCTGTCGTTCATGTGGCGCAGGGCGCGCAGCAGGGCGCCGGTTTCGTCCTTGGTGCTGGCGACGATGTCGTGGGTCAGGTCGCCGCTCGCCACGGTTTCGGCCACGCCGACCGCCTGGCGGATCGGCAGCACGATGCCGCGGGTGAGCACCCAGGAGATCACGCCGCCCAGCAGCACCGCACAGCCGCACAGGATCATGATCAGGTTGGTGGCGTTGTCGGCGTTGTTGTCGATGCCGTTGGCGGTGGCGTCCATGCTGTTACGCTGCATGGTGACCAGTTGCTGCAGCAGGTCCTGGTACTTCTGCGCCGCCGGGGTGAATTCCTTGTCGAGGATGCGCGCCGCTTCTTCCGCGTTGCCGTCGGCCTTGGCCTTGACGGTGCCGTCGCGCGAGGCGCTGTACACCTTGCGCTGTTCCAGGATCTTCGCGAACAGCTCCTTTTCCGGACCGCTGGCGGCGATCAGCGGCTCGATCTGCTTGAGCAGCTCGGCGGCTTTCTTCACCGAGGCGGCCGAGTCTTCCTTGAAGTAGGCGCCCAGCGACGGGTCGGAGCTCTTGGCGATGGCCGCGGTGCGGCGGATCGACGCGAAGTTCAGCGTGTACCAGTCGGTGATCAGGCGTTCCTTGGCCAGCGGCACGGCCATCATGTTCTTGGTCGCGTCGGCCACCTGGGCCATGCGCCAGGCGCCGACGGCGGAAATGACCACCGTCATCGCGAGAATGACGGCAAAGCCGAGTCCGAGGCGTTTGCCGATCTTGATGTTTGCAACGAATCCCATCGATATTCCTTTGTACGAATTGCGGCCGGCCACGCGTGAAGGAAGTGCTCGAGCTGGAGCGTAAACACGTGTTTTTGGTGGCCGGACCGGAGAAGACTGAATTGTACTGACGGAAATTTCTTTCAGGAATGAAAAAATTCCTTATGGAAAAATTTTTGCAACATTTTGTAGGGAATATCCGACACTTTCCTCGTAGGATTGTTAAATTGAACATTGTTGCATTTGGCATGATCTGTTAGCGTAAAAAAAGAAGGCGGGGCTCGCCCGCCGCTTTTTTGTTCATCACGCAAAGAGTAAATACGCAATGAAGTCATCCAGCATCCTCCGTAACACCCTGTTCCTGGCCGGACTCATCGGCGCCAGCGCCGGCGCCGCAACACTGCCCGCACCCTTCGCGGAACAGCTGAACGCCAACTACCCGGCAATCGAAAGCCTGTACCAGGACCTGCACCGCAACCCGGAAATCGGCTTCGCCGAACACCAGACCGCCGCCAAGCTGGCCAAGCTGGCCAAGGACCTGGGCTTCGAGGTCACCACCGGCGTCGGCGGCACCGGCGTGGTCGCGATCATGAAGAACGGCCCCGGCCCGACCGTGATGCTGCGCACCGAAATGGACGCGCTGCCGGTCCAGGAAAAGACCGGCCTGCCGTTCGCCAGCAAGGCGACCACCAAGAACGCCGCCGGCGAGACCGTCGCCCTGGCCCACGCCTGCGGCCACGACCTGCACATGTCGGCCTGGTACGGCACCGCCAAGCTGATGGCGGAAAACCGCAAGGCCTGGAGCGGCACCCTGATGCTGATCGGCCAGCCGTCGGAAGAAACCGTGCACGGCGCCGAAGCGATGCTGAAGGACGGCCTGTTCAAGCGCTTCCCGAAGCCTGACTACGCGCTGTCCTTCCATGACGACGCCACCATGCCGTCGGGTACGATCATGTACCACGCCGGCCCGTTCCGCGCGTCGTCCGACGTGGTCACCATCACCGTCAACGGCCAGGGTGGCCACGGCGCCGTGCCGCACGAGGCGCGCGATCCGATCGTGATCGCCGCGCGCATCGTGCTGGCGCTGCAGACCCTGGTCTCGCGCGAGAACAACCCGATCGACCCGGCCGTCATCACCGTGGGCAGCATCCACGGCGGCACCGTGGCCAACATCATTCCGGACCAGGTCAAGCTGCAGCTGTCGGTGCGTACCTTCAAACCGGAAGTGCGCAAGCGCATCCTGGCCAGCATCGCGCGCGAAGCCAAGGGCGAAGCCATGGCCGCCGGCGCGCCGAAGGAGCCGCTGGTGGTCGTCGAGCCGGGCACCGATTCGGTCTACAACGATCCGGAGCTGATCGGCCGCATGGTGAAAGTGGTGGAGGGCGCCGTCGGCCCCGCGTTCGTGAAGGAGATGCCGGCCAAGATGACCTCGGAAGACTTCTCGCAGTACGGCCTGCAGCCGGGCGTGAAGGCGATCCTGCTGCACGTCGGCGCGGTCGACGGCAAGCGCCTGGAAGCCGCGAAGAAGGCCGGCGAACCGCTGCCGGGAACCCACTCGCCGCAATGGGCGCCGGACTTCAAGCCGACCGTGGTGAATACCATCAAGGCCGAGACTGCGATCCTGCTGGATCTGATGGCGCCGAAGAAGTAAGCCTCGCTACGTCGTCCCCGGGCACGGGGACGACGTGCATGCTGCGCGCACGACGTTCATGCCGTGCGCGTACCGAAGTAGTCATGCACCACGCCGACCCATTCGAGGTCGGCCATGTCCGGCCAGTGGTCGGTATCGAATCCGGGCGCATTCTCGATGCGTTCCTTCGGAATATCCATCGTGAAGCGCTTGTGCCGCGTATCCAGCGTGAGGGCCTGCCAGGGCACCGCGAACAGCTTTTCGCCCAGGCCCAGGAAGCGGCCGGTGGACATCACGGCATAGGCGATGGCGCCGCTGCGCATGTCGACCATGAACTCCTTGATGACGCCCAGGTGCTCGTTCTGCAGGTTATGGACATGGTCGCCGATCAGGGTATTCGTGCCCATCAGTTCCGGGCCCGGGCCCTTGCCGTGCTTGTTCTTGTACATGCCGTAGTCGTCTCTTTCCTCGTAGGACATCTCCACCTCCTTGATCTGGAAGCGCAAGGATAACCCGAGTCGGGACAAACTCCGTTCGGACGCGCACGATCTTCAGATGGAGGTAAGGTGGGCTCTCCGAGCCCACGCGCGGCAGATACGGCGTGGGCTCGGAGAGCCCACCCTACGAATCAGAACTCTTCCCAGCCGTCGCCGACGGCGGCTGCAGAGCGCGTCGAATTCGGCGCCGGCTGCGGGCGCACGGCGGGCAGGCCGGCTGCCGGTTCGATGCGCGACGGTGCGGCCGGGGCCAGGCCGGCCTGGCGCTCGACCTTGAACACGTCCACGGCGTGGGCCAGCTTGGCCGCCTGGTCCTGCAGCGAGCCGGCGGCTGCCGCCGATTCCTCGACCAGGGCCGCGTTCTGCTGGGTGGTTTCGTCCATCTGGGTGATGGCCTGGTTCACCTGTTCGATGCCGTCGGTCTGTTCCTGGCTGGCGGATGCGATCTCGGCCATGATGTCGGTGACGCGCTGGATCGCATCCACCACCTGGCCCATCGTGTCGCCGGCCTGGTCGACCAGCCTTGCGCCGGCATCGACCTTGCCGACCGAGTCGTCGATCAGGGTCTTGATTTCCTTGGCCGCCGCCGCCGAGCGCTGGGCCAGGGTGCGCACTTCGCTCGCCACCACGGCAAAGCCGCGGCCCTGCTCGCCGGCGCGCGCCGCTTCCACTGCCGCATTCAAGGCCAGGATATTGGTCTGGAAGGCGATGCCGTCGATGACGCCGATGATGTCGACGACCTTCTTCGACGATTCGTTGATCGAACCCATGGTCAGGATCACCTGGCCGACCACGTCGCCGCCCTTGGTGGCGACGCTGGAGGCGGTGATCGCCAACTGGTTGGCCTGGCGCGCGTTGTCCGCGTTCTGGCGCACGGTGTCGGTCAGGTGGGACATCGAGGCCGCGGTTTGTTCCAGCGCGGCGGCCTGCTGCTCGGTGCGCGAGGAGAGGTCGAGGTTGCCGGCCGAGATCTCGCCGGCCGCGCCGTGGATCGCCGAGGTGCCGCCGCGGACTTCGCTGACGATGCCGACCAGGCTGTCGTTCATGTGGCGCAGCGCGCGCAGCAGGGCGCCGGTTTCGTCCTTTGCGTCCGACTCGATGTGGCGGGTGAGGTCGCCGGAAGCCACGGTCTCGGCCACTTCCACCGCTTCGCGGATCGGGCCGACGATGCCGCGGGTGAGCAGGATCGAGCTGATCGCGCCGAGGGCGACCGCGCACACGGTCAGCACGGTGATCAGGCGTTCGCTGGCGCCGGCGCCGGCCTGGATGTCGCTCTTGGCGGCATCGATGCGCGCGTTCTGCATGGCCACCAGCTGCTGCACGGCTTCCTGGTAAGCCTTGGCGGCCGGGGTGAATTTCTCGTCGAGGATCTTGCTTGCCTGCTCGGTGTCGCCGTCGGCCTTGGCCTTGACCGCGGCGTCGCGCGCCGCCGAATAGCGCTTGCGCAGTTCGCCGATGCGCTCCCACAGCGCCTTTTCTTCACCGGCGGTGATCAGCGGTTCGATCTGCTTGACCAGGTCGGCCGCGCGCTTGCCGGTGGCGGCCGCGTCTTCCTTGAAGTAGTCGCCCAGCGAGGGATCGCTGCTCTTGACGATGGCGGCGGTGCGGCGCACGGCCGCGAAGATCTGCACATACCACTCGCCCACCAGGCGTTCCTTGGTCAGGGGCACGGTGAGCACCTCGGCGGACTCGTTGGCCACCTTGGTGAGGCGCGACATGCCGACGCCCGCGATCAGCACGGCCATCGCCAGGGTCAGCGAGAAGCCGATGGCGAGCCGTTTACCGATATTGAATTGACTGAAAAAACCCATGACTGTCCTCGAAAGCGAAACCATTAGTGAATATTCACAAAAGATTGTACTTTCGATGCAGTAATTCCTGTTGCTTTTGGGAACATATTGGCAACATTCTGCGGCATCGGCCCAACATCCCTTAGCCGTTCGTTATCAATTCATGCCTTTCGCATGGAACAGCTCTTCAATCTCCTTTCCGCCAAGCCGCGCTTCCTCTTTCTCGTCGTCGGTTGCGTCCTGCAGGTCCAGGATCCGCCTGGCCGTCTTCGGGTGGCTCGACATATAGTCCATGCCCTCGCGCAGCCATTGCGGCGTGGTGCCGCGCGCGCGGTGCTGGTCTTCCAGCTTGCCGAGCACCTCGATGAAGGACATCACCGGAATCCGGTTATGGCGCAGCACGGCCAGGGCGTAGCGGTCGGCGTCGCTTTCCATCGCGCGCGAATATTCCGCCTGCGACAGTACGGCCGGCAGGCCGGCCGCCACCGCGCTGAAGTCGCCGAACAGCGTTGCCGACAGGGCGGCGGTCAGCGAAGACCTGGCCAGCATGCGCGCGCTGTGCCTCAGTTCCAGGTGGCCGACCTCGTGTCCGAGCACGGCAACCAGCTGTTCCCGGCCGGTGTCCGTCAGTTCGTTGCGGCGGTTCTGGACCAGGCGCACCATCATGTCGGTGACGACGATGGTGCCGTCCGGAAGGGCCATCGCGTTCGCGCCCCACCTCGGCGCGTCGCGCACGATGAGGCGCACCGGGATGCGCGGATGGCGCGGCAGCACGCGCGGCAGCAGGGCCTGGACCTCGGCGATGCGCTCGTCGCTCAGGCGCGAAGGCGCCAGCAGGCCGCGGGCCTCGAGGGCGGCCAGCGCGCTCTTGCCGAGGGAGGCGTCGACCGAGGGCGGCAGACTGGCGGCGATGCGTTCGGCGGCTGCCGGCAGCACGCGGAAATAAACGAAGGCGAGCAGCGACAGCAACAGGACCAGGGCCAGCAGGGTGAGCGGCCAGCGCTCCTGCCAGCGCATCACGCGGCTCTTGCGGTAGCCGATCGCCGCCAGCAGTTCGCGCTGGGGGGCGCCGGCCGGCACTTCGCAACTGGCGCCGTCCTCGAAGCGCAGCACGGCGGGCGCGGCGGCGAAGGGTTCGGCCAGGCGCACGCCGTCGAGCGGGTAGCTGCGCACGAACGAGGGCGTCGACACGTGGAGCTGCCCGGCCTGCACGTCGAGTCGGGCGGGATGCAGGCGCGCGCTGCGCCCGTCGAAGAAATGAGCGGTCATCATGCGCTTTACCAGGACAGGTCGACGCCGAGGAAATCGGCCACGCCGTCGCCGGCCGCCGTGCTGCGCGGGACCGCCATCCGCGCGGCCTGCTCGAGGCCGGCCGGGGCCGATACGCTCAGGTGGGCCACCCGGTAGCGCCAGGTGCGCACCGCGGCGAAGGGACGGAACAGCCCCAGGGTCAGCAGGGTCAGGACCACGTTGACGGTCTGCAGGCGCAGGTAGGTTCGGGCGCGCATCGTGCAGGCGATCTCGACGCCGGGGAAGGCGGTGGCCGACCACGCCAGGTTGTTCATGCGTACCACGATGAGCGGTCCGGTCAGCACGATCATCAGGTAGGCCAGCACGATGACGATAAGGACGTACACGAAGCGGTTCATGCCCTGCGGCTTGCCGAGGCTCATGCCTACGATGACCGTGACGGCGAACAGGAGCAGCAATGCCATGGCGGCGAACACGGCTTGCAGATAGGGTGTCGCCAGTTCGGTGGTGGTCAGCGAAAAGCCGGCGCGCTGGTTGCCGTACATGAGGTGCTCCTGCTGGTAGCAGCGGGTGGCGCCGTGGATCAGCGGCCAGGCCAGGTAGAGCAGGAAGGCCGCGCCGGAGAATTTACTATTGGGCATAAGCGCGATCATGGCGCCGGGCAGCACGAACACGGCAACCGGCAGCAGGTAGACGCGGTAGGCATCGCGCACGCTGCCGCAAAAGCCGAAGGGCAGGCCGCGGTACCAGACGTTCGACAGCCGGAAGCGCAGCGCCGACAGCATCATGAAGGGCAGCCCGGCCAGCAGCACGGCGACCACCACCACCCCGGCCTTGAGCGAGAAGCCGAAGGCGTAGTGGTAGGCCACCAGCAGTACGACGGCCAGGATGCGGCCGCGCAGGATGGCCCTGGGATCGCCGCGGAAGTCGAAGCTCGCGCCGGCCAGCTGGGTGTTCCGGTAAAAATACTGGAGCCGGCGGGTCTTGGCCCAGGCCGAGTAGATGCCGAGCGTGGCCACGGTCAGCAGCAGGTTGACGATCCAGATGCGGAAATATTCGGCGCCGCTACCGCTGAAACCGAAGGCCGGCGGCGCCTCGTCATCCAGCTGCAGGGTGGTGTCCTTTTCGAGGGTTTGCTCGATCATGGTCCGGGCTCGATGTTGGCATGGAAGAAAGATGCAAGTGTAAGGCCCGTCTTCACATTTTGGCAATTTTTGCAAGAGCTGTCGATGCAGGCTGAGTCGGATATGCCACGTCTTGGCGCGAAAGCGACGCCGTGGTGCGCCTTTACGACCTGTTGCCAAGTTGTACTGAAGAAGTATTTGCAGGATTAAGGTATAATTTCAATTTCCCGCGCGTGCCGTTCGGCACCTTCTGCACAATGACCAAATTCGTATTCGTCACTGGCGGCGTCGTGTCTTCCCTGGGTAAAGGGATCGCGGCCGCTTCCCTCGCCGCGATCCTCGAATCGCGCGGTCTCAAAGTCACCCTCCTGAAGCTCGACCCGTACATCAACGTGGACCCGGGCACGATGAGCCCGACCCAGCACGGCGAAGTGTTCGTCACCGACGATGGCGCCGAGACCGACCTCGACCTCGGCCACTACGAGCGCTTCATCAGCACCCGCATGCGCAAGGTGAACAACTTCACCACCGGCCAGATCTATGAATCGGTGATCCGCAAGGAACGCCGCGGCGAGTATCTCGGCAAGACCGTGCAGGTGATCCCGCACATCACCAACGAAATCCAGGACTTCATCCGCCGCGGCGCCGAAGGCGTGGACGTGGCGCTGGTCGAGATCGGCGGCACCGTCGGCGACATCGAGTCGCTGCCCTTCCTGGAAGCCGCGCGCCAGCTGTCGCTGCGCTCGGGCCGCAAGGGCGCGGCCTTCGTCCACCTGACCCTGGTGCCCTGGATCGCCTCCGCCGGCGAACTGAAGACCAAGCCGACCCAGCACTCGGTGCAAAAACTGCGCGAGATCGGTATTTCGCCGAACGCGCTGCTGTGCCGCGCCGACCGCCGCATCCCCGACGACGAACGCGCGAAGATCTCGCTGTTCGCCAACGTCGAAGAGCAGGCCGTCATTTCCGTGTGGGACGTCGACACCATCTACAAGGTGCCGCAGGTGCTGTGCGACCAGGGCCTGGACGACATCATCCTGGAAGCGCTGGGCATCGATGCGCCGCCGGCCGACCTGTCGATGTGGACCAAGCTGATCCACACGCTGGAGAACCCGAAGCACGAAGTGACCATCGGCATGGTCGGCAAGTACGTCGACCTGATCGAGTCCTATAAATCGCTGACCGAGGCGCTGCGCCACGCCGGCATCCACACCGAGAGCCGCGTCAACATCGAGTACATCGACTCGGAAGAGATCGAGAGCACCGGCTGCGCCCACCTGGCCAAGTACGACGCCATCCTGGTGCCGGGCGGCTTCGGCAAGCGCGGCGTGGAAGGCAAGATCATGGCCGCGCGCTATGCCCGCGAGAACAAGATCCCTTACCTCGGCATCTGCCTGGGCATGCAGGTCGCGCTGATCGAATACGCGCGCCATGTGGCCGGCCTGCCGAACGCCAACTCGACCGAGTTCGATCCCGAGACCGACCAGCCGGTCGTCGCATTGATTACCGAGTGGCAGAACCACGACGGCAAGGTCGAGAAGCGCGACGTGAATTCGGACCTGGGCGGCACCATGCGCCTGGGCGCCCAGACCTGCGCGGTGAATCCGGGCACGCTGGCCGCCGAGATCTACGGCAACGTCGTGACCGAGCGTCACCGTCACCGCTACGAAGGCAACAACTACTACCTGCCGAAGATCGAAGCGGCCGGCCTGGTGGTGTCGGCCCGTACGCCGAACGAAGACCTGCTGGAGATCATGGAACTCTCGCGCGAAACCCACCCGTGGTACATCGGCGTGCAGTTCCACCCGGAGTTCAAGTCGACGCCGCGTAACGGCCACCCGCTGTTCACCTCGTTCATCAAGGCGGCCCTGGTCCACCAGGCCGACAACAAACAGGCCGCCAACACCCCGGCCGTGCAAGGAGAAGTGGCATGAAGCTTTGCGGATTCGAAGTCGGCCTCGACCAGCCGATCTTCCTGATTGCCGGTACCTGCGTGATCGAATCGCGCCAGATGGCGATGGACGTCGCCGGCCAGCTGAAGGAAATCACCAGCGCGCTGGGTATCCCCTACATCTATAAATCGTCGTTCGACAAGGCCAACCGCTCGTCCGGCAAATCGTTCCGCGGTCCGGGCATGGAGAAGGGCCTGGAGATCCTGGCCGACGTGCGCAAGGAGATCGGCGTGCCGGTCCTGACCGACGTCCACACCGAGGAAGAGATCCCGGTGGTGGCCAGCGTGGTCGACGTCCTGCAGACCCCGGCCTTCCTGTGCCGCCAGACCGACTTCATCAACGCCGTCGCGCGTTCGGGCAAGCCGGTCAACATCAAGAAGGGCCAGTTCCTGGCGCCGGGCGACATGAAGAACGTGATCGACAAGGCCCGTGCGGCGGCTGCCGAAGTGGGCCTGCCTGACCAGTTCATGGCCTGCGAACGCGGTGTCTCGTTCGGCTACAACAACCTGGTGTCGGACATGCGCTCGCTCGCCATCATGCGCGAATCGAACTGCCCGATCGTGTTCGACGCGACCCACTCGGTGCAGCTGCCGGGCGGCCAGGGCACCTCGTCCGGCGGCCAGCGCGAACACGTGCCGGTGCTGGCGCGCGCCGCGGTTGCCGCCGGCGTGTCGGGCCTGTTCATGGAGACCCACCCGAACCCGGCCTGCGCGCTGTCGGACGGTCCGAATGCGGTGCCGCTGGGGCGCATGAAGGAATTGCTGACGACTTTGGTCGAGATCGATCGTATCGTTAAAAAAGCTGGCTTTATCGAATCCAACTTCGAATAAGCTGCTGCACGTATTAAGAACACGCACGTATAAATTACGTCGCCCCCGCGAAGGCGGGGGTCCAAGTTCTGCTTGCATCTCGACTGCTCGTGCAAACTTGGGTTCCCGCCTTCGCGGGAACGACGGGTAACGATTTCTTTACTTTCTGGAGACTGAAAAACCATGAGTGCTATCGTTGATATCATCGGCCGCGAAATCATCGACTCGCGCGGCAATCCGACCGTCGAGTGCGATGTGCTGCTGGAATCTGGCGTGATGGGCCGTGCCGCCGTGCCGTCGGGCGCATCGACCGGTTCGCGCGAAGCGATCGAGCTGCGTGACGGCGATCCGAAGCGTTACTTCGGCAAGGGCGTGCTGCAAGCCTGCGAAAACATCAACACCGAGATCAGCGAAGCCATCATGGGCCTGGACGCCAACGAACAGGCATTCCTGGACCGCACCCTGATCGACCTGGACGGCACCGAGAACAAGAGCCGCCTGGGCGCGAACGCGATGCTGGCCGTCTCCATGGCCGTGGCCAAGGCAGCCGCCGAAGAAGCCGGCCTGCCGCTGTACCGCTACTTCGGCGGTTCGGGCGCGATGCAGATGCCGGTGCCGATGATGAACGTCATCAACGGCGGCGCCCACGCCGACAACAATCTGGACATCCAGGAATTCATGATCATCCCGGTCGGCGCACCGTCCTTCAAGGAAGCCATCCGCTACGGCGCCGAGGTGTTCCACACCCTGAAGAAGATCCTGCACAGCAAGGGCCTGAACACCGCCGTCGGCGACGAAGGTGGTTTCGCTCCGTCGGTCGCCAACCATGAAGAAGCGATCAAGCTGATCATGCAGGCGATCGAGCAGGCAGGCTACGAAGCCGGCACCCAGATCGCGATCGGCCTGGACTGCGCCGCCAGCGAGTTCTACAAGGACGGCAAGTACGTGCTGGAAGGCGAAGGCGGCCTGCAGCTGTCGGCAACCGACTTCACCAACATGCTGGCCACCTGGTGCGACAAGTACCCGATCATCTCGATCGAAGACGCGATGGCCGAAGGCGACTGGGACGGCTGGAAGATCCTGACCGACCGCCTGGGCAAGCAGGTGCAGCTGGTGGGCGACGACCTGTACGTCACCAACACCAAGATCCTGAAAGAGGGCATCCAGAAGGGCATCGCCAACTCGATCCTCATCAAGATCAACCAGATCGGCACCCTGACCGAGACCTTCGCCGCCATCGAGATGGCCAAGCGCGCCGGCTACACCGCCGTGATCTCGCACCGTTCGGGCGAGACCGAAGACTCGACCATCGCCGACATCGCGGTTGGCCTGAACGCCCTGCAGATCAAGACCGGCTCGATGTCGCGTTCGGACCGCATGGCCAAGTACAACCAGCTGCTGCGCATCGAGGAAGACCTGGGCGACATCGCCAGCTACCCGGGCCGCGACGCGTTCTACAACCTGAAGTAATCGAGTAAGGCAGTAGCCGAAGATTCGGGAGCCATTCCGCACGGCCAAGGGGCCGGCCGGATTGTCTTCCGAATTTTTACATCATCTCACCATGCGCATCATCACCCTTGCCCTTGCCGCTTTGCTGTTGCTGATCCAGTACCCGCTCTGGCTGGGGAAAGGGGGCTGGCTCGACGTCGGCGAGCTGGAGCGCCAGCTGGCCGCCAGCCGCGCCCGCACCGACCAGCTGAAGGCGCGCAACGCCAAGCTCGAGTCCGAGGTGCGCGACCTGAGGGACGGCACCGAAGCCGTCGAAGAGCGCGCCCGCTACGAACTCGGCATGATCAAGCAGAACGAGATCTTCGTGCAGGTGCTGCGCAAGGACGAAAAGCCGGCGGTCATGATGACCCCGCCGCCGCCGCCGCGCGAACCCAAGGCCAAGGGTGCCAAGCCACAAAAGCCGCCCGAGGATTGAGGCCATGTCCGATACCCTGAACACACTGGAAGCCGTCGCCGCCTGCCTGGCCGACGCCTTCGAAAGCGGCGATGCCGAAGCCATGACCGTGGCCCTGGCCAGGGTGGCCGACTCCGACGGCCTGCCGCTGCTTGCCGCCGCCGCCAGCCTGCCGCGCGCCCAGCTCGCGGACGCCATGCGCGCCGGCGAGATGAGCCTCGACACCACCTTGGCGATCATGAAGGTGATCGACCTGCATCGGCCGTGATATCGCCGGCTTTTAAGCCGCCCGCTTTTAAGCCGCCAATAAGTGACGTTTAAATCATTCTAAAATACAATAGTTTCTTTTAAGCCAATTGCTTAGGAGACCTTTTGCATTTCGTCCCCGTCTGGACGCTTCCCCGTCTCGTGTGCGCCATCCTGGCCTGCCTGGGCGCCGCCCAAGGCATGGCCCTGGGCGCGCCCCAGGAGCATGAGCCATCCGCGCAAGCGCCTGCGCCCGAGGCCGAGGCCAAGCCCGCGTTCACGGTCACGATCAAGGAATCGAGGAAATTCGGGGAGCTGCCCTACCGTCCCTTCATCGACAGCTTCCGACTGCTGCAGTCCTACCAGCCGCCGGAACCGCGGCTGGTCGACGTCCTGGTGCGGGCGCGCTATCCGTCGATGTCCGACGTCGAACAGGACGCCTATCTGCCCAAGAAGTGGGGCGTGGCCATCGTCAGCCGCTCGGTCGACGTGACGGTGCCGGTGCGCCGCGGCGGCTATTTCGTGCCGCCCGACCTCGAGGCCGCGTATACGGAGGAGGGGAGCATCATGTTCAGGGAGCCGACCACCAAGCCCCTGTACCTGTATTTTTCGCTGCGCGTCGGCGCCGGCCAGCGCATCCGCTACGCCGACCTCGGCAAGGCCTCGCAGCAGATCGATACTTTGCTTGGAAAGATCTCCTACTTCAACCAGCGCCTGCGTCACCTCAAGCGCGACAAGCATGACGCCATCAAGGCCTGCTTCCTCGACGCCGGCGGCGACATCCTTATCGACGGCAAATCGGTGGCCGACGCCACCGTCGGCAACTGCAAGGTCCTCAGGATCGATCCGGAGCGCGTGAAGAGCGGCGACGTGATCGAGTTCTCCGGCGCGCTCGACATCGTCACCTTTGCCGAGATCAGCAGGAAGGCGAATCCGGCCTGAGCTGCCGGCCGCCGCTGCGGCGACGGCAGCCCGAGAGCCGGTCAGGCGGCGCTGCCCGCCAGCGGCGGCACGTAGCCGGGTTCCAGCAGGCCGGGCACCGGCTCGCCTTCGAGGACGACGATCTCGCCGATGCTCTGGGCGCGGGCGACGATGCGGTCGCCGTTGGCGACATGGCTGCCGACCAGGGCGATCGGGCGGTTGGCGAAGGTCGATGCGTGGCCGGC
Organism: Massilia sp. 01N417; assembly: GCF_056399645.1. Taxonomy (NCBI): domain Bacteria; kingdom Pseudomonadati; phylum Pseudomonadota; class Betaproteobacteria; order Burkholderiales; family Oxalobacteraceae; genus Massilia; species Massilia sp. 01N417. Next base: position 213,643 of record NZ_JBFTRS010000006.1, read on the forward strand.
GCCCGAGGTGATCACGCTTTCGCTGCCGTCCGGGTAGCGCACGCGGTCGCCGACGCAGGCGATGCGGTAATCGTCGGCGACCTGGTCGTTCGATGCCAGTACTACCTGGCCGCCGCGGCTGGTGCGCGAGCCGATGGTCGCGATCGGGTAGCGGGCGACGACCTTGCGCGGCAGCGGGGCGGCGCCGTGCAGTGACTGCGAGAGCAAAATATGCGAAGTGTCCTTGACTGCTGCTTTATTCATCCTGATCTCCAAAAACGACGGATTCGACTGACCGGGGCAATGTCGCCTTTGTAAAAAAGCGACATTGTCCCGGCACCGTGTGCACGGGTTCGTACACTGGGCGTCATTGGACCTCACTGTTGATTCAAACCAATTGATGTTGCTCAACTTGTCCGGAACCACGTTCTTGATTCAGGGAATTCCGATACACCGCTTTCCGCTTCCTAGTCGATCAGGGCCTTGACCATCACCTTGCCGTCACGCGGCGCGCTTTCCTGGCGCACCATCACCTGGCTGCCCTTGGCGAACCAGAATTTCGCATCGGCGCCCGGGGTGCCGTCGTCGGTCGTCACCACCCAGCAGTCGATCGGGCCGCCCGGTCCGGCAATGCGCTCGGAGCCCGCCACCTTGAAGCTGTAGCGCTTCGGCGCCGGGCCGCCCGGGTGATAAAAGTTGATGCTGGCTTCATAGCCCTCGGCCAGCGGCAGCGCCTGCAGGAATTCGATGTCGGTCTCGAAGTTGAAGGTCGGCTCGCTCGACGCGACCGACAGCGCCTTCTGCGTGTTTTCGGCCAGGTCCTGCATGCCGCTCACGTGGTCGGGCGCGAACACGAAGCCTTCGACGACCTTCTTGCCGTCCTTCTCGGTAATGCGCACATGGCTCAGCGGACGGAAGGTGGAGGTGTCGAACCAGGAGTCGAGCTTCCTGACATAGCCTGGCGAGGTCGGCGCGGCGGCCGCGCCGTCCCAGCGCTGCACGATGTGCAGTTGCCGCTTGCCGTCGCGCTCGTCGAAACGCACTTCGCGCGCCCAGATGTCCACCGGCGTGTTGGCGCCGTCAGGCGTTCTGACGTAGCGCAGATAGTGGTGGGTGCCGGGCTTGAGCAGGTCGAAGCGCGGCAGCGGCGTGCCGACGTCGACCTGGTGGACGGCGGCCTGGGACGACAGGGACAGGCCCGCGAGCAGGGCGGGCAGGACGAGGTGGCGCAGGGATGGCATGGCAGCTCCTTGGGATGGGTTGCTGCCAAGTATGGGGATTATGTATGTGTCAGTGCAACAACAAACGGATATGCATGCGTAGGGTGGGCTCTCCGAGCCCACGCGTGACGTATGCGGCATGCAAGCGTTACGCGTGGGCACGGAGTGCCCACCCTACGTGAGCGTTTGCAGCAAGGCCCTGGTTCCGTCCGGAATCGGCACCGGCCGGTTGCTCTCCCGATCCACATAGACGTGCACGAAATGCCCGGCCGCCGCCGGCAGCTCGTCGTCGTTGCGGTAGAGGCCGATCTCGTAGCGCACGCTGGAGTTGCCCAGCTTGGCCACCCGCACGCCCACGTGCACGGTGTCCGGGAAGGCGATCGAGCGGAAGTAGGAGCAGCCGGTCTCGACCACGAAACCGACCGTCTTGCCGCCATAAATGTCGAGCACGCCCCGTTCGATCAGGAAGCGGTTCACCGCCGTATCGAAGTAGCTGTAGTAATGGACGTTGTTGACGTGGCCGTAGACGTCGTTGTCCATCCAGCGGGTAGCGATCTCGCAAAAATGCGGGAAGGCGGAGCGGGGCGTGTCGCGCATGCGGACCTTTTCAGTGCTTCACACCGGAGGCCGGCGCGATCGCGTCGGCCGTGGTGTCGGCCGCGAACAGCTGGGCGCAGTCGACCGCGTCGAACTCGTAGTGCTTGCCGCAGAAGTCGCAGTTGATGGCCAGCTGGCCGAGGTCGTGCAGGGCCGAATCGACTTCTTCCTTGCCCAGCATCTTCAGCATGTTGCCGACCTTTTCGCGCGAGCAGCTGCAGTGGAATTCCGGGTGCAGCGGATCGAACACGCGGATCGTCTCTTCCCAGAACAGGCGCTTCAACAGGGTTTCGACGTCGACGCTCAGCAGCTCCTCCTGCTTCAGGGTGCCGCCCAGGGCCAGCGCGCGGTTCCAGGTCTCGATGTCTTCTTCCTCGGTCGCCTGGGCCACCTGGCCTTCGACCTCGCTGTTGCGCGGCAGCTTCTGCAGCAGCAGGCCGCGTGCGACGTTATCGTCGGCCGCCAGCCACAGCTTGGTGTCCATCTGTTCCGAGCGCAGCATGTAGTTCTCGATCACGGTGGCGATGTCCTCGCCGTGCAGCGGCACCACGCCCTGGTAGGGCTGCTGGCCCGGCACCTTGTCCTTCGGGTCGAGCGTGATCACGAAGCGGCCCTGGCCGCCCACGTTCAGCAGTTCGGTAACCGAGGCATCGTCCGGCACCACGGCGCCCGGGCTCAGCTTGGCAGTGGCGCGCAGGTGCAGCTCGGCGTCGCACTCGACCACCAGCAGCTTGACCGGGCCGTCGCCAAAGATCTGCATCACGATCGAGCCGTTGAACTTCAGGTTGGCCGACAGCAGCGCGGCGGCGGCGACCATCTCGCCCAGCAGGCTCTTCACTGCCTTCGGGTAGGTGTGGCGCGACTGGATCTCGGCCCAGGCCTTGGAAACCTCGACCAGCTCGCCGCGCACGGCGGCGTTGTCGAAGATGAATTTTTGCAGGATGTCCTTGCTGGTATCAGTCGTCATTCTTTATCCGATTTTCTTGAGCTCCGCCTTGAAGCGCTGGCCGCGTTCGACATAGCTGGCGGCATTGCCTTGCAGGCGGAGCAGGTCTTCTTCCGTGAGGGTACGCACTACCTTGGCCGGGGTCCCGAGGATCAGCGAGTGATCCGGGAATTCCTTCCCTTCGGTGACCAGGGCGCCCGCACCGACCAGGCAACCCTTGCCGATTCTGGCGCCATTCAGGATCACAGCCTGAATGCCGATCAGCGAGCCGTCGCCGACGGTGCAGCCGTGCAGCATGGCCTGGTGGCCCACGGTGACGTTCTTGCCGAGCGTGAGCGGATAGCCCATATCGGTATGCATCACCGTGCCTTCCTGCACATTGCTGTTTTCGCCGACCGTGATGCGCTCGTTGTCGCCGCGAATCGTCACCCCGTCCCAGACCGATGCTTTCGCTTCGATCGTCACCTTGCCGATCAGGTTGGCCGAATCGGCGATATAGCTCGAAGCGTCGATCTCGGGCGCATGCTCGCCCAGCTGGTAAATTGCCATGGATGTGCTCGCAGAAGAGTAAAGGGGTTGTAATACCGCTATTTTACGCCCTCGCGCCAGCTGTCGTCCGGCAAGGGGCAGAGATGGGGGCGGTGAGCGGCAAATCAAGCTTTCGGCATATAATCCGAACGGTCGTTCTATTTTCCACCATTCAAGCAGGCTAGCCATGACTCCTTCGCGTTCCGAATTCCTCACCATCCGCGGTCTGCGCACCCACGTCCGGCATTGGGGCCGGGAAGGCGCGCCCAAGCTCTTCATGGCGCATGGCTGGATGGACATGTCGGCTTCCTTCCAGTTCGTGGTGGACGCCCTGCAGGGCGACTGGCACGTGATCGCCCACGACTGGCGCGGCTTCGGCCTGACTGCGCGCCCGGGCACGGACACCTACTGGTTCCCGGATTACTTTGCCGATCTCGACGCCATCCTCGACCATTACGCGCCGGGCGAGGCGGTGAACCTGCTGGGCCACAGCATGGGCGGCAACATCGTCAGCGTGTATGCCGGCATCCGGCCGGAGCGGGTGGCGCGCCTGATCAACCTGGAAGGCTTCGGCCTGGCGGCGACCCGGCCGGAATCGGCGCCGGGCCGCTACGCCGCCTGGCTGGACGAACTCAAGGCGCCGCCGGCCATGCGTCCCTACGCCAGCCTCGAGGAAGTGGCGTCGCGCCTGCGGAAAACCAATCCGCGCCTGCCGGCGGAGCGCGCCGCCTTCCTGGCGCCGCACTGGGCCGCGCAGAACGCGGACGGCCAATGGGAAATCCTGGGCGACCCGGCCCACAAGATGCGCGGCCCGCTGCTGTACCGCATCGAGGAAGTGCTGGCCTGCTGGCGCCGCGTCACCGCGCCGGTGCTGTGGGTCGAGGCCGAACACACGAATATGTGGCTGTGGATGGGACCGAAGGAGGAGGCGCGCAGCGAAGTCGAGCGCCGCATGGGCCATCTGGCGAAGGTGACGCCGCGCATGATGCCGGATGCGGGGCATATGCTGCATCATGACCAGCCCGAGATGCTGGCGCGCATGATCGAAGAATTCCTCGCCGCGTGACCTTACGCGTGGGCACAGTGTGCCCACCCTACATGTATCGGTAGGGGGGGCACCCCGTGCCCACGACGCATCCTCGCGCTCGATGGGATGCAGGTACAATGGGGACATGCTGAAAGTCGATCTCCACTGCCATTCCAATGTCTCCGACGGCGTACTCGCACCGGCTGCCGTCGCGGCCTATGCCCGCAAGGGCGGGGTCGACGTCTGGGCGCTGACCGACCACGACGAGGTTGGCGGCATCAAGGCGGCGCGCCAGGCTGCAGGCGAGCTCGGCATGCGCTTCGTGCCGGGTGTCGAGATTTCCGTCACCTGGGGCGGCGAGACCGTGCACGTGGTCGGCCTGCAGGTGAACGAGGACGAGCCCGCGCTGGTGCAGGGCCTGGCGGCGACCCGCCACGGGCGCGACGCGCGCGGCCGCGAGATCGCGGCGCAGCTCGAGCAGGCCGGCATTCCGAATGCCTACGAGGGCGCGCTGAAGTACGTCGGCAATCCGGACCTGCTGTCGCGTACCCATTTCGCGCGCTACCTGGTCGAGATCGGCGCCTGCGGCAGCACCTCCGAGGTGTTCCGCAAATACCTGACCGAAGGCAGGCCCGGCTATGTGCCGCACCGCTGGGCCAGCCTGGCCGACGCGGTCGGCTGGATCCGCAAGGCCGGCGGCATTCCCGTGATCGCCCACCCGGGCCGCTACCGTTTCACGCAGCTGGCCGAGGGCGCGCTGTTCGACGAGTTCAAGCAGCTGGGCGGCAATGCGATCGAAGTCGTCACCGGCAGCCACACGCCGGACCAGTACGAAACCTATGCGGAAACCGCGCGCCGCTACGGCTTCCTGGCGTCGCGCGGCACCGATTTCCATGCGCCGGGCGAGGCGCGGGTCGAATTCGACAAGCTGGCGCCGCTGCCGGCGGGCCTGACCCCGGTGTGGCACGACTGGTTCTGAGAGGAGGCTGTACTTCATGAAAAGAGTCATCCTGTTCCTGGCCACCAATCTTGCGGTGGTGCTCGTGCTGACCATCGTGCTCAACGTCCTCGGCGTCGGGCGCACGGTGGGGCCGGGCGGTCTCAACGTCGGCGCGCTGGCGGTATTCTCGCTGGTGGTCGGCTTCACGGGCTCGATCATCTCGCTCCTGATGAGCAAGCCGATGGCCAAGTGGAGCACCGGCGCGCGCGTGATCGAACAGCCGGGCAACGGCACCGAGGCCTGGCTGCTGAGCACCGTGCGTTCGCTGGCCGAGCGCGCCGGCATCGCGATGCCGGAAGTGGCCGTGTACGACGGCGAGCCGAACGCCTTCGCCACCGGCGCCTTCAAGAATTCCTCGCTGGTGGCGGTGTCCACCGGCCTGCTGGCCAGCATGAACCACGAAGAGATCGAGGCCGTGCTCGGCCACGAGATCGCCCACGTGGCGAATGGCGACATGGTCACGCTGACCCTGATCCAGGGCGTGGTCAACACCTTCGTCGTGTTCCTGGCGCGGGTGGTCGGCTTCTTCGTCGACAGCATGCTGCGGCGGGGCGACACCGACCGCGGTCCCGGCATCGGCTATGCCATTACCGTGTTCGTGTGCCAGATCGTGTTCGGCCTGGTCGCCTCCATCATCGTGGCCTGGTTCTCGCGCCAGCGCGAGTTCCGCGCGGACGCCGGCTCGGCCCGTCTGTTGAACAGCCCGCTGCCGATGCAGCATGCGCTGATGCGCCTGGGCGGCATCCACGCCGGCGGCCTGCCGCAGTCGATGGCGGCGTCCGGCATTGCAGGCGAAGGCGGTGGCTGGGGCGCCCTGTTCGCCACCCACCCGCCGATGGAAGAGCGGATCGCGGCCCTGCAAACCCTGCAACAGCCGGGGTTTGCACGATGAGCCAATTCTTCGAGATCCATCCGGAAAACCCGCAGCCGCGCCTGATCCGCCAGGCCGCCCAGATCATCCAGTCGGGCGGCATCGTCGCGGTCCCGACCGACTCGGCCTATGCCCTGGTCTGCCGCCTCGACGACAAGGGCGCGGTCGAGAAGCTGCGCCGCATCCGCGGTGTCGATGAGAAGCACCACCTGACCCTGCTGGTGCGCGACCTGTCCGAAATCTCGACCTATGCGCGTGTCGACAACCGCCAGTACCGCCTGCTGAAGGCGGTCACGCCCGGCCCTTACACGCTGATCCTGGACGCCACCCACGAAGTGCCGCGCCGCCTGTCGCATCCGTCGCGCAAGACGATCGGCATCCGCGTGCCCGAGAGCGCGATCCTGCTGGCCCTGCTGGAAGAGCAGGGCGAGCCGCTGATCGGCACCACCCTGCAGCTGCCCGGGGACGACCACATGCTGTCCGATCCGGAAGAGGTGAGGGAGCGTCTCGGCAAGCAGCTCGACCTCATCATCGACGGCGGCGCCGGCCTGCTGTTGCCCACCACCATCGTCGACCTGACCGGCAGTGAACCGGTCCTGCTGCGCGAAGGCCGCGGCGATCCGGCGGTCTTCGGCTTGTAGCCGGGCAAGCGCCAAGGCTGGCCCGGCCGCGGGGTCTGTTAGAATCTCCTTTATGGATGAACTCATACGCAACCTCGCAGTCTATGCACTGCCCGTTCTTTTTGCGATCACGATGCACAACGCCGCCCAGGCGTATGCCGCAAAATACTTTGGAGACATGACGCCGTTCGCTGCCGGACGCGTTACCACCAACCCGCTGGCGCACATCGATCCCTTCGGTACCGTGATCCTGCCGATCATGCTGTACCTGGTCTCCGGCTTTGCCTTCGGCTATGCCAAGCCGCTGCCGATCGACTACGGCCGCCTGCGCAACCCGAAGCGCGACATGGCCTTCGTGGCGCTGGCCGGCACCGCCGCCAACTTCGGCATGGCGCTGCTGTGGCTGCTGCTCGGGATCTTCCTCGAGTACTTCGGCGTCAGCGAACCCTTCCCGAACCGGGTTGCCAAGGCAGGTGTCCTCACCAACCTGGTGCTGCTGGCCTTCAACCTGCTGCCGATCCCGCCGATGGACGGCGGCCGCATCGTCTTCAGCCTGCTGCCGAACAAGCTGGCCTATAAATACGCGAAGATCGAGCCCTACGGCTTCTTCATCCTGCTGGGCCTGATGCTGCTGAAGCTGCTGGCATACTGGGTGGTGCCGATCATGGCGGTGGCGAACCTGCTGCTGCAGGTGATCGTCTATCCGCTGAACCTCGTTCTCGGCTAAGCCCATGTTTCCCGACCGTGTCGTTTCCGGCATGCGCCCGACGGGGCTCATGCACCTCGGCCATTACCATGGAGCCCTGAAGAACTGGATCCGCATGCAGTCCGAACTGCCTTGCCTGTTCTTCGTGGCCGACTGGCATGCCCTGACCACGCACTACGACGACCCGAGCATCATCGAGAAGAGCACCTGGGACATGGTGATCGACTGGCTCGCGGCCGGCATCGATCCGTCCCAGGCCACCATCTTCATCCAGTCGCGCGTGCCCGAGCACGCCGAGCTGCACCTGCTGCTGTCGATGGCCACGCCGCTGGGCTGGCTGGAGCGCGTGCCGACTTATAAAGACCAGATCGAGAACCTGGCCGACCGCGACCTCGCCACCTACGGCTTCCTCGGCTATCCGCTGCTGCAGGCGGCCGACGTGCTGATCTACCGCGCGACCCAGGTGCCGGTGGGCGAGGACCAGGTCCCGCACGTCGAGATGATGCGAGAGATTGCGCGGCGCTTCAACCACCTGTACGGCAAGGAGCCGGGCTTCGAGCAGAAGGCGCTGGATGCCGTGAAAAAGCTGGGCAGCAAGCGCGCCAGGCTCTACACCGAGCTGCGCACCGCCTACCGCCAGGAAGGCGACGCCGCCGCCCTGGAACAGGCGCAGGCCATGCTGGTCGATGCCGGCAGCCTGTCGAACATCGACCGCGAGCGCCTGTTCGGCTACCTCGAAGGCAGTCACAAGATCATCCTGGTCGAGCCCCAGGTCAAGCTGACCGAGGCCTCGCGCCTGCCGGGCCTGGACGGCCGCAAGATGAGCAAGAGCTACGGCAATTCGATCTCGCTGCGCGAGGATCCGGCCTCCGTCACGAAGAAGATCCGTACGATGCCGACCGACCCCGCGCGCGTGCGCAGGAGCGACGCCGGCGATCCGTTCAAGTGCCCGGTGTGGCAGCTGCACGAAGTCTATTCGGACGGCGATACCAAGGACTGGGTCATGAAGGGCTGCACCAGCGCCGGCATCGGCTGCCTGGAGTGCAAGCAGCCGGTGGTGGAAGCCGTGCTGGCCGAGCAGGCGCCGATGCACGAGCGCGCCCAGCAATACCTGGACGATCCTTCGCTGGTGCGCGCCATCGTCGCCGACGGCTGCGAAAAGGCGCGCAAGCTGGCCCAGGAAACCATGCGCGACGTGCGCGAAGCGATGGGCCTGTCGTATGGTTGAGCGGATGCTTGACGTTTCCGCCTGGGTAGCGCGCTGGGCGCCGCTGGTACCGAAGGGACAGGTGCTCGACCTGGCCTGCGGCAGCGGCCGCCATGCCCGCCTGTTTGCCGGCCTCGGGCATGCCGTGACCGCCCTCGACCGCGATGCCGAGGCCCTGGCCGCGGCGGCAGGGCAGGGCATCGCGACCCTGCGGCACGATTTGGAAGCGCCCGGCGCGGTCTGGCCCATCGCGCCGGGCAGCCTGGCGGGACTCGTCGTCACCAACTACCTGCACCGCCCGCTGTTCGGCGATATCGCCGCGGCGCTGGCGCCGGATGGGGTGCTGATCTACGAAACTTTCGCCTGCGGGAACGAAATCTTCGGCAAGCCGTCGAACCCGGACTTCCTGCTGAATCCGGGCGAGCTGCTGGAGCTGGCCGCGCGCGGCGGTCTGCGCGTGGTGGCTTACGAGGATGGCGTCATCGACGCGCCGAAACCTGCGCGCGTTCAGCGCCTGTGCGCGGTGGGGCCGGGCTTCGATCCCGGCAGGGCAAGCCTGGTTCCTGGTAATTTGTAACTGAGCTGTAAATGTCCGGTAAGTAAGGTCATTTATCTAAGGTGTAATGAACCATAACCGCGGGCTATCCAGTACAATCGAATTTTTATTTATTAACGGCACGGTCCACTGATTATGATTAAGGGCAGCATAGTAGCAATCGTCACTCCGATGTTTGAAGATGGCAGTCTGGACAAAGACAGCCTCCGAAAACTGATCGACTGGCATGTTGCGGAGGGTACGGACGGCATCGTCATCGTCGGCACGACCGGCGAATCCGCCACCGTCAGCCCGGAAGAGCACTGCGAACTGATCAAGCTGACGGTCGAGCACGTCGCTGGCCGTATTCCGGTGATCGCCGGTTCGGGCGGTAACTCGACCGCCGAAGCGATCGCACTGACCCGCCATGCCAAGGCCGTCGGCGCCGACGCCTCGCTGCAGGTGGTTCCGTACTACAACCGTCCGACCCAGGAAGGCATGTACCGGCACTTCAAGGCGATCGCGGAAGCGGTCGACCTGCCGGTGATCCTGTACAACGTGCCGGGCCGTACCGTGGCGGACATGAGCAACGAGACCGTGCTGCGCCTGGCGCCGATCGAGAACATCGTCGGCATCAAGGATGCGACCGGCAACATCGGCCGCGGAGCCGAGCTGCTGCGCGAACTCGATCGCTCCTTCGCCGGCGGCAAGCCGTTCGGCGTGTATTCGGGCGACGATCCGACCGCGATGGCGCTGATGCTGATGGGCGGCGCCGGCAATATCTCGGTGACGGCCAACGTCGCACCGCGCGCCATGCACGAACTGTGCGAGGCGGCGATGGCGGGGCAGGTTGCCCGTGCCGTGGAAATCAATAACCGCGTGCTGTCGCTGCACAGCAAGCTGTTTGTAGAACCGAATCCGGTCCCGGTCAAATGGGCGCTGGCTGAAATGGGCAAGATGCCGGCGGGCCTGCGTTTGCCGCTGGCGCCGCTGTCCGCGCAATACCACGACACCGTGCGCGCCGCGTTGCGCGACTCCGGCGTCCTTTGATAGCTTCAGACTCAGAACGACATGATGAATCGCAAGTTCAAGACTCACCACGCAGCCCGCACCGTCGCCCTGGCCACCGTGGCGCTCAGCCTGGCCGCCTGCACGACCGTGTTCGAATCGGATAAAGTGGACTACCGCTCGGCCAAGAAAGCCGCACCGCTGGACATCCCGCCCGATCTGACCCAACTCCAGAAGGACAACCGCTACGCCGTGCCTGACGGCCGCGGCATTGCCACCGCTTCCGGCTTCCAGCAGGCGCGCGGCACCCCGGCCGCCGGCCCGGCAGCTGCGAGCGGCGCCGTGGGTCCGGTCTCGACCGATGCCGTACGCATCGAGCGCGCCGGCAGCCAGCGCTGGCTGGTGGTCAAGGAGACCCCGGAACAGCTGTGGCCGCAGCTCCAGGCCTTCTGGCCGAGCGTCGGCTTCACGGTGGAATCCGAGAACCTCCAGACCGGCATCATGGAGACCAACTGGGCCGAGAACCGCGCCAAGATCCCGCAAGACATCATTCGCCGCACCATCGGCAAGGTCTTCGATTCGGCCTACTCGACCGGCGAGCGCGACAAGTACCGCACCCGCCTGGAGCGCCGTCCGGACGGCTCGACCGAAATCTACATCAGCCACCGCGGCGCCGAGGAAGTGCTGGTCGGTCCGCAGAAGGAAAGCACGACCTGGACTTCGCGTCCGAGCGATCCGGGCCTGGAAGCCGAATTCCTGGGCCGCTTGATGGCCCAGCTGACCGGCCAGCTCAAGCCGGCGGAAGTCAAGCAGGCCACCGAAGCCGTCGCCAACGCCGCGCCGGAAGCCCAGCACGCCAAGCTGGAAAACGGCAAGGTCGTCGTCGACGAAGGTTTCGACCGCGCATGGCGCCGTGTCGGCCTGGCACTCGACCGCGTCGGCTTTACCGTCGAAGACCGCGACCGCGTGCAGGGCATCTACTTCGTGCGCTACGTTGATCCGGACAAGGCCGGCAAGGAAGGCTTCTTCAGCAAGCTGTTCGGCAGCGAAGACAAGAACAAGGAAGCCCAGCGCTACCGCGTGCTGGTCTCGGCAGTCCCGAACGCGACGACCACCGACATCACCGTCCAGAGCCACGACGGCAAGCCGGAGACCTCGGAAACCGGCGCCAAGATCCTGAAGCTGCTGGTGGATGAGCTGAAGTAATCGGGTTTGCGCCCAAAGAAAAACCGGCCTGCTGGCCGGTTTTTTATTGTTGACGTCCAAAACGTCATTCCCGCGCAGACGGGAATCCAAGTTTAGTCGCGTACCTGTTCAATTCCTATTAAATGGTCTGCAAACATACCTTGGGTTCCCGCCTGCGCGGGAACGACGTTCCAAAATCAACAGGCGTAAAAAAACCGGCCCGCAGGCCGGTCTTTTTTGAAGCAATTCAGAATTACTTCGAAGCAGCCGGAGCAGCAGCAGCGGCAGCAGCGTCAGCAGCAGCCGAAGCGGCCGAAGCAGCAGCCGAAGCAGCCGAAGCGGCAGCGTCAGCAGCGGCCGGAGCAGCCGGGGTTGCAGCAGCGTCAGCCGGAGCGGCCGGAGCAGCAGCCGGAGCGGTGGCTTCAGCAGCCGGTGCCGGAGCAGCAGCAGGAGCTTCTTCTTTCTTGCTGCAAGCAGCCAGAGCAACAGCCAGCAGGGACACGATCAGCAGAGATTTTTTCATGATTTTTCCTTAGTAAATTCAAAAGGTAAGGTACATCTAGTGCGATGAATAATTACCGGTAATTATCGCTCGTTAGGAATTTCGATACGGAATCTTCCTAACCCGATATTATAGCCAAATTTACTGAATCGCAATAGAAAACTCATGCCAGGATGGCACGTTTAGAGGTAACAACAACGTTCATATTGTATCAACTTGTAACACGAATGTGCAGGTCTTGTTTCATAGGGAAAACCGGCTCACAGCCCGGTCGTGGACGGGCTCAAGCCCGGCTGCGATTCTTCCCAGATTGTCGCGAAACGCTCGCGCGGGATTTCGGTTTCTTGCGGCGCATCAAACGCCGCTTCGCCCCGTAAATGATCGCTGTGAAAGCGCCGCACGAGATGCACGCCGTCCGCGATGCAGAAGGAGTCCGTGAGCTGGCGGATGCCGCGCCCGGTGAGCCGGCATTCGATACGGTGGCCATGGTCGCGCAGCAGGCGCAGGAAGCGCGGATAGTGGCGCTCGGTGTACGCACTGTCATGCATCGCCAGGCGCAACCGGCCGCCGCCCAGGAAGAAGCGGCGCAGGGTGGTGTCGACATCCGGATCGCCCAGCAGGAATAGCGAGAAATCCGGATCGAACATGTCGAGCGAGGCCTGCGCCCGCTCCAGCACCGCGGCCAGCAGCCGCTGGAACTCGGCACGGGTGTCGAAGCGCAGGATGTCCATGTGCCCAGTCTACGCCTTCAACCCAGTTCCAGCCAGCCGTCCGAATACCAGGTGTAGAGCGCTTCCAGCACGTCGTCGGACGCCTGGTCCAGCATCGCGCCGTCGAGGCCGCGCTGGTTGGCCAGCTGCTCGAGCACGGCCCTGTCCGCACGCTTGAGCTCAAACGATTCGCCGTTGATGAAGACGTGCTTGCCGCGGTAGAGCATCAGGGTCTTGGCAGACAGCTTCAGCCCGCGCTTGGCGGCCTGTTCCATGAAGCGGCCCACGGTCAGCGGCTTGGCGACCGGCGTGAAGAACACATTGTGCTTGGGCTCGGACAGGTGTTCGCCCAGGAAGATGGTGACGTCTTCCTCGTCCCAGCGCACCTTGTTCAGTTCTTCGGTGATGCTGGTGAGCATGTCCTTCGGGATCTCGGCCGGATTCCTGGCCGGCTGCAGATCCGGATCGGCGTAGCGGCCCGGCAGGTCGATCGAGTCGGCCATGAACTGCAGGAAGGCTTCGCCCAGTTCCTGGAAGGACGGCGAGCGGAAGCCGATCGAATAGGTCATGCACTCGCCCTCGGCCACGCCGTCGTGGGCATAGTGCGGCGGCAGGTAGAGCATGTCGCCCGGCTCGAGCACGAACTCTTCTTCCGGCTCGAAGTTGGCGAGGATCTTCAGCGGCAGGCCTTCGACCAGGCTCAGGTCCTGCTGGGCGCCGATGCGCCAGCGGCGCCGGCCCTGGGCTTGCAGCAGGAACACGTCGTAGGAATCGAAGTGGGGACCCACGCCGCCGCCGTCGGTGGCGAAGCTGACCATCAGGTCGTCCAGGCGCGCGTCCGGCACGAAGCGGAATTCGCGCAGGAGTTCGTCGGCTTTCGGATCGTGCAGGTTGATGCCCTGGACCAGCATGGTCCACTCGCGCTCGCTGCGCGGCGGCAGTTCCTGGAGCGGGCCGTGCTGCATGTCCCATTGCTTGCCGGTCTGGGTGACGAGGCGCGATTCGACATGGTTGAGCTTGGCCAGCTCGGCCAGCTTGTCGAATTTGAGCAGGGGTTTGAAACCGGGGATGGCCTGACGGATCAGCAGCGGCTTCTTGTGCCAGTAATCGCGAAGAAACTGGGCGGGAGTTATGTTCCCGAGGAGCTGTAATTTTTTCATGCGACATTATAACCAGCCATCGGAAGGCTTCGGCGCCGAGAGGGTTATAATCCGAGCCTTATCCACGAAAGGAAGCGCAATGAAGATTGCCCAGAACACGGTAGTATCGGTCAACTACAAGCTGTCCGACGCCCAGAACAACCTGATCGAAGACGGTGCCCAGCCGATGGTGTACCTGCACGGCGGCTACGAGAACACGCTGCCGAAGATCGAAGAGGAACTGGACGGCAAGGAAGTGGGCTACTCGTCGACCATCCAAATCGAGCCGGAGGACGCCTTCGGCGACTACGACCCGACCCTGCTGAAAGTCGAAGAGCGTTCGCGCCTGCCGGAGCCGCTCGAAGTCGGCATGCAGTTCGAAGGCGTTGCCGAGGGCAGCGAAGACGAAGCGACCATCTTCACCGTCACCGAAATCGCGGACGACAAGGTCGTGCTCGACGGTAATCACCCGCTGGCCGGCATGGCCCTGCGCTTCGACCTGTCGGTCATCGACGTGCGCGCCGCAACCGAAGAAGAGATTGCCCACGGCCATGTGCACGGCGCTCACGGCCACCACGGCCATGACGACGACATGGACGACGGCGAGGAAGGCGACCACTTCCGCAGCCAGCCGCTGAACTGATCGGCCTGGCCAGGCAACGGACCGCAGCGCGCGGTCCGTGCTCATTTGCGTACTTTTTTCTGCTCAGTCGAGCACTTATCTGGCGCTATCCTTGCCTGCTTCCCTGACCGCCTTGGGATGACGCCCGTCGTCCTGTTTTTCCTGCTTCTCCGGCCTGGCCTTCGCGCCGGCATCTTCCAGCTCGCTCACCCTGAACAGGGCCTTGGTCCCCGGCTCCACCGCGACGTCGATCTCGTCATGCCCGACCGATAGATGGCCCAGGTTGCCGCGCCATTCGATGGCCGGTTTCGCCCCCTTGGCCAGCGGCGCGCCGTCGACCAGCAATACCTTGCCCGGGAATTTCTGCGCCAGCGCCAGCACCTGGCGGCGCGTCTCGGCAAAGCCGTCGTTGTCCGGCACGGCGCGGCGCAGCAGGGCGCGCAGGCCGGTCGGCTGCGACAGCGCTTTCAGGTCGCCTTCGCTGAACAGCACGATGGCTTCCGCCTTGTCGCGCCGGGCGATGGTGAACAGACGGTTCAGCCAGAAGCGGTTGGCCACCAGCCGGTCTTCGTATTCGCTATTGCGGCCCGCTTCCGTCAGGTAGTGATTGTTATTGGCCGGGAGGTTGAGGGTGGCGTACAGCACCTTGCCGACCGACCAGTGGGCATTCTCTGCATAGCTGCGGAAACGCGGGCTCATCGACTGGCGCGTGAGCGGCAGCTTGCGCGCGCCCAGCGCTTTCGGCTCGCCGTAGAACAGTTCGCGCAGCCGGTTCAGGCGCTCGATCGCATTCGAGCGGCCGGCGCTGTTGCGGCACTCGGTCCAGTCGCTGGCGGCCGGCACCACGATGGCGGGACGGCGCGCATCGCCGATCAGCTCGCGCCGCTGCTGGTAGACCTTGTCGGTGCAGGCTTCCTTCACGCCCTTGATGCCGGTGACCACCATGAAGGCGCTCGACTTGTCGTCGCTCTGGTCGAGGGCCTGCTTCAGGCGTCCTTCGAAGCCGTCGGCGAAGCTGTGGCCGATCACCGCGAAGGTATGCGCCTCCTCGGCTTCCGCTGTCTTGACTTCCTTTGCGGGTTTCGCCGCTTTCGGCTCCTTGGCCGCCAGCGCGCCGGCCGAGACCAGCAAGGCGGCCAGCAGAATGCCGAGGCGCAGGCGCGCGCGTGGACCGGTCGAGGGCATTATGCGCTGGCCAGGCGCTTGAGCTCGTACAGGCGCTCGAGCGCTTCGCGCGGGGTCAGGGCATCCGGATCGATGGTGTCGAGCAGCAGCAGGGCGGGCGACTCCTCGGCCGCCGGCGCGGCAGCCGCCACGGCCGGCGCTGCGGTGGCCGGCGCCGGCTCGGCATCGGCATCGTCGCAAGGCGGCGCGGCGAACAGGTCGAGCTGGGGCGTGGCGTCCAGCGCCTGCGATTCCAGCCGCGCGAGGTGCTTGCGCGCGGCGCGGATCACCGCGGGCGGCACGCCGGCCAGTTGCGCCACCTGCAGGCCGTAGCTCTGCGAGGCAGGGCCGTCCTGGACCGCGTGCAGGAACACGATGCTGTCCTTGTGCTCGACCGCCGACAGGTGCACGTTGGCGGCGCTCGGATGGGCTTCGGGCAGCTGGGTCAGCTCGAAGTAGTGGGTCGCGAACAGCGTGAAGCTGCGGCTGTGGTCGATCAGGTGGCGCGCGATCGCCCAGGCCAGGGCCAGGCCGTCGAAGGTCGAGGTGCCGCGGCCGACTTCGTCCATCAGCACCAGCGAATGCTCGGTGGCGCCGTTCAGGATCGCCGCCGATTCCGTCATCTCGACCATGAAGGTGGAGCGGCCGTTGGCCAGGTCGTCGGAGGCGCCGATGCGGGTGAAGATGCGGTCGATCGGGCCGATGGTCGCGCTGGTGGCGGGCACATAGCTGCCCACATAGGCGAGCAGCGTGATGAGGGCGACCTGGCGCATGAAGGTCGACTTGCCGCCCATGTTCGGACCGGTAATCAGGAGCAGGCGCTTGTCGTTCGACAGGCGGCAATCGTTGGCGATGAAGCGCTCGATCTGGTTCTCGACCACCGGATGGCGGCCCTCGACGATGGTCAGGCAAGGCGCGTCCACCAGCTGCGGACGGCACCAGTTGTTGCGCGTCGCGTGCGAAGCCAGCGCCACCAGCGCGTCGACCTGGGCGATGCCGCCGGCAACCTTCTGCAGGCAGACGATGTGCGGGGCGAGGTCGCCGAGCAGCTGGTCGTACAGCAGCTTCTCGCGCGAGAGGGCGCGGTCCTGGGCCGACAGGGCCTTGTCTTCGAAGGCCTTCAGCTCCGGCGTGATGTAGCGCTCGCAGTTCTTGAGGGTCTGGCGGCGGCGGTAGTCCTCGGGCACCTTGTCGGCCTGGCCGTTGGTGACCTCGATGTAGAAGCCGTGCACCTTGTTGTACTCGACGCGCAGGTTGGCGATGCCGGTGCGGGCGCGTTCGCGGGTCTCGAGGTCGACCAGGAACTGGCCGGCGTTCTCGGACAGCGCGCGCAGCTCGTCCAGCTCGGCGTCGAAGCCGCGCGCGAACACGCCGCCGTCGCGCACCATGGCGGCCGGTTCCTCGGCGATGGCGCGCGCCAGCAGGTCCAGGCAATCCTCGGGGATCGCGATGGCTTCATGAATGTCGCGCAGCAGGCACGAGTCGCCAGGGATGAAGCAGCGCGCCACCTGGTCGCGCAGCACCGGCAGCTGTTTCAGGCCGTCGCGCAGGGCGGCCAGGTCGCGCGGGCGCGCGGTCAGCAGGGCGATGCGGGTGGTGATGCGCTCGACGTCCGGCACATGGGCCAGCGTGCCCGAGAGGACCGCCATGGCATCGTGTTCGGCCAGCGCGGCGATGGCTTCATGACGGCCGCGCGCCACCGACTGGTCGCGCTTCGCGTGGTGCAGCCAGTGGCGCAGCAGGCGCGAGCCCATCGCGGTGCGGCAGCCGTCCAGCAGCGAGAACAGGGTAGGCGCCTCAAGGCCGCGGATGGTCTCGGTCAGTTCCAGGTTGCGGCGCGTGGCGGCATCCAGGCCGATGAATTCGCTCTCCGATTCGACGGCCAGGCTCTTCACGTGCTGCAGGCCGCGCCCCTGCGTCGACTGGGCGTAGCGCAGCAGCGCGCCGGCCGCACCGAAGGCGGCGCCGAGGCCGTCCGCGCCGAAGCCGCTCAGGGTCGACACGCCGAGCTGGTCGAGCAGGGCCTTGTGGCCGTGCACGACTTCGAAATGCCACTCGGGCACGCGCTGGTTGTGGCCGATCGTGCTCTCTTCGAACATGTCGCCGCCGTGGGTGTCCGCGCGCAGCACTTCGGCCGGCGCGATCCGTTCCAGTTCCTGCACCAGGCGCAGGGCGGCGGTCTTCGAATCCGCCGTGAACTCCATCAGCTTCAATGCGCCGCTGGCCAGCGACAGCCAGGCCAGGCCGGTGGTCACCTGCTTGCGGTTCGGGACCGTGCACACGGACAGCAGCGGGCGCTCGGCCTTTTCCGGCAGCAGGTCCGAATCGGTCAGGGTGCCCGGCGTCACCACGCGCACCACCTTGCGCTCGACCGGACCCTTGGACAGCGCCGGATCGCCGATCTGTTCGCAGATCGCGCAGGACTCCCCCAGCTTGACCAGCTTGGCCAGGTAGGGATCGAGCGAGTGGAAGGGCACGCCCGCCATCTTGATCGGATTGCCGTTCGAGTTGCCGCGCGCCGTCAGCGTGATGCCCAGGATGCGCGCGGCCTTCTCGGCGTCCTCGAAGAACAGCTCGTAGAAGTCGCCCATGCGGTAGAAAACCAGCATGGTCGGGTACTCTCCCTTGATCCGGAGGTACTGCTGCATCATCGGAGTATGTTTTTCGGCGGTGGCAAGGGCCTTGGCCGCGGCGGCATTGATTTCGTGTGGGACGTTCATGGCTTGGCAATCGGAAGCCCGGCAGGGGGCCGGGCTTTGGGGTTGCCATTTTACCGCGTTAGGGCTGTGCGGGGAGAGGGGCGATAGCGTTTGACAACACCTATCGCTTAGCCAGGGAGTTGCTGCTTGGTAAGCAAAGAGTTAGCGTTTGGTTTGCGTGGACGGCCTGAATCTGTGTGACATCATTTATCGGGGCATTCCACTTGGCGAAGCCCTCGAACGAAAAATAAGGCGCGCCGCCGAAACAGGCTATCCGTTCGCGCGGATTCGGGATCTTTATCCGCAGTGAACACGTATAGTTAGGCTGGCAGGGCCGATGTGTCTGAAGATCGTTCCAAGGCGCCGCTACGGCGCTCTGGTTAGGGCGGCGACCTGCATTAAATCTGTCGGCGACCTTCTTCAAGTTGCTCTCGTGTCAGCCGTTTAGTGAGAGCGTAGCCGTCCAAAAACTTCACGAGCATTGCGCTGCCCTCTCGAAAACAGTCGATCACTTCAAGCCAGCTAGATTCGGGGAAATTCAGGTCCGTCTCGGAGATCAATAGATCCATGGTCCCGTCCTCGTGGACCGACTCCACGGCATCGCAAAGGTGCGAGGCCGAGAAGTGGACGTAGCCGCATAGATTGTCGTAGACAGCGGGCAGCCAAGTGTAGTCTTTCGATCGAATCTGGACCAAGCGCGCATCGGTCAACCGCTCGCCCTGGAGGTCTTTAAGCTTGTTGATAGGTTTGCCCGAGATGACAAGCGTTGCGAACTCGTGCGGATTCTTCACGAGCCACGCGGCTGAAAACCGTAGCGAGGTGTCAAGGTGAGTCCGCAGCAGGGATCGCGCGCTGACCATATTCCACGATTCGATTAAAAGCTTCATTGCGGCAGACGCGCTAAGGGCGCGTTTGACTGCGCCACTCGCAAGCAAATCCAAGGGGAACATCGGCGCGGCGCCGCCACCGATCATAGCCTTCCAAGAGGCGAGCATCGTTTGCTGATCGCCGTTCAGTCGCAGCAGCGCGGCCTGCACGGGCTTAGTGTGTTTTCGCATTTCGTTCATGTGATCGGTTTTCATCCTAGCTAAACATTTGCAGTGGGATCAGAAGGCAACTGAACAGGGAACGAAGCTTCTCGGCGCGCGCTGAGAGACTAAATTGCGAACAAAAAATTCGCACACATGTGTTGCCGCATCATCGTAGCGTGTTTTTCGGCGGTGGCAAGGGCCTTGGCCGCGGCGGCATTGATTTCATGTGGGACGTTCATGGCTTGGCAACCCAAAGCCCGACAGGGCGCCGGGCTTTGGGTTGCCATTTTACCGCGTTAGGGCTGGCAGGGAGAGTAGAGTGAAAGGTTTGGGTCCGGTTGCCCCCAACTATAAACAAGTAGAATTACGATATTTGATTTCCTGTGAGAAAATCCATCAAGTTATTTGTACGATAATAAGGGTGGCGCATGAGTTCACTGGTTGGTAAATATGTATCCAATGTAATTCAAGGATGGGTTCAAATAAATAAAAAATTGAACACGCTGTTAATCCGGCAGGAAGTAAATCGTCTTCATCAGTTGGTTCTGGCTTTGGCGAGTATCTTTCTTATGCTGGTTCTCGTTACTCTCGCGAAAAAAGGAGCAAGCGACACTAATTTAGGAGACCTTTTTCAAACATATTCCTTATGGTCCACCGTCATTGGAACTATCTGGATCGCAGCAGGGGTGATGTACATTGCCCCGACCGAGGAGCTGAGCCCTGCACAACTGCATGCTCATGTCATTGAGACCTTCAAGACCGCGTCGCGCCATTGCGCCATTGGTATTGGTGTTATCCTTTTCGGCTTCGGTTGTCAGCTTGTTTCCGGGATGGATTTCATCAAGAAAGCCGACAAAAAGCCACATCAATATGACTGTCGAGTTTGGCTTCACAAGACAAATGAAACCGGCGAGGCCGAGCGTATTAAGTGCACGGTCGATTTGAAATCGGAAGATTAGCGGAAGTGACCGGCCTTTATGGAGCAAGCAAGGCTATTCGCTGCTTATGATGGCCTGGCAAACTAAAGCCCGACAGGGCGCCGGACCGGCTCGCCCTTATTATGTCGGAGCCGTGCGACTCACTGCCCGCATTGACGCCGCCACTCCGGCTTGGCCAGCACCCGCAGCGCCGTCGCCAGATCGACCTGCTGATGCTCCAGCGCCTGCGCCGCCGCGTGGACGCTGCGCGCTCGCAGCGCGTCGCGGATCTTTTCCGCAGTGACGAGGTCGGTGCGGCGTTCGCCCAGGGTGTCGCTGCGCGGAATGCGCGAGCGGCCGTGATCGTCGATCCATTGGTAGCTCATATCTGCCTCCGTTGTTGAAGTTTCATCATCGCGCCTTGTTGAGTTGGCAACTTAGCTGACGTCAACGAAAGACGGGGCTTGAAGCAACGAAGTCCTGCCCGGCAATGCCGGCGCAGGACTTCGAAAAATACAGACCGGAAAGTTGACGGTTCAGGCGCCGGGGGCGTTCTCGCGCCGCTTGCCGCCGCGGTCGTCGTTGGTGCCGGCCAGCACCCGCAGCGCCACCTGTACGTCGACTTGCAGATGTTCCATTGCCATCGCCGCCGCCTGGACGCTGTCTGCGCGCAGGGCGTCGCCGATGTCCTTCGCGGTGCGCTCGTCGATGCGGCGCTCGAAGCTGCGTTTGCCGGGGTACATTCTGGGGATCATGCATGCCTCCGTGGTGGTTGTCGGTAGAGGCATCTTCGCGCATTTGAGATTAGGAAAAATTAGTTATCCTCAAGAATTTACGACAGGCGTACATTGGTCAGGATGATCCAGGCCACCGTGATCACCACCATGCCGGCCAGGGTCACGCAGCTCCAGGTGAAGAACCATGCGGACAGCAGCCCGGCCTGCAGCACCCTTTCGAACAGCAGGCCGAGGGCGAAGTCGAAGGCGGTGAGGAAGGACCAGCGGCGCAGGTAGACCGGCAGGTAGCGGCTCATCCGGCGGTTGTGCTGGAAGGCGGCGTGGCGTTCGATGCGGGTGCGGGCGGCGCTGACGTCGCGGAACAGCCAGTCGAAGAACAGGAAGCGGTAGAGCAGGGAGCGGAAGGGGAGTTCTGGGGCTTCTTCGCTTGTTTGCTTGTCAATGGTCATGATCTCACTGCCTTGCCGATATCGTGATCGGTCAATGGTAAGGCATGAGGCGTTTGCGGCCGGTGCGATTGCTAACTGAATCGTGTGGCGTTCGCGGATTGCGGGTAAAACGTGGCCCCCCGCTTTCGCGGGGGACGTTCTGGGGATCAAGCCTTGGCTTCCGCCACCCGCTTGCCGATATGCGCCAGCGCCTCATCGACCTGGTCGATCAGGATCAGCGACAGGTCGCCCGGTTGCAGCAGCTCGAGTGCGCGGTCGATGGCGACGAATTCGCCCCGGATCTCTTCGATGCGGCTGGTGCGGGACGCTTCCTGCAGGCCTTCGCGCAGCAGGGCCACGACTTCGCCTTCGGAACGGCCGCGCTGGCACTGGTCTTCGTACAGCAGCACGTCGTCGAAGGCCTTGCCCAGGATGCGCGTCTGGTCGCGGATGTCTTCGTCGCGGCGGTCGCCGGCGCCGCTGATCACCACCGAGCGGCGCTTGGCCGGCATGGCTTCGACGGCGCTGGTCAGGGCCTGGATCGCGTCCGGGTTGTGGCCGTAGTCGGCGATCACGGTCGCGCCCTTGTAATCGAACACATTGAAGCGGCCCGGCGCGTTGTCGCTCTCGCCGACGAAAGTCTTCAAGCCGGTGCGGATGATGTTCCATTCGATGCCGACGGCCCAGGCCGCGGCCACCGAGGCCATCACGTTCTCGACCTGGAAGCCGATCACGCCGCCGCGGGTGATGGGCACCTCGGACAGCGGGATGCGTTCTTCGGTCTTGCCCTGCGCCGCCACCAGGTGGCCTTCGTCGACGTAGACGATGCGGCGGCCCTGGGCGCGGTGCTTCTGCATCAGCGGCAGCGAGCAGTCCATCGCGAAGTAGGTGACGTCGCCGCGGGTGTTCTCGGCCATTGCGGCCACGATCGGGTCGGCCGCGTTCAGCACGGCCATGCCGCCCGGCGCCACGTTCTGCACGATCACGCGCTTGAGTACGGCCAGGTCTTCCAGGGTGGTGATGTAGTTCAGGCCGAGGTGGTCGCCGGCGCCGATATTCGTCACCACCGCCACCTGGCAGCGGTCGAAGGCCAGGCCTTCGCGCAGCATGCCGCCGCGCGCGGTCTCGAAGACGGCGGCGTCGACGTCCGGGTGCAGCAGCACGTTGCGGGCGCTGCGCGGACCGCTGCAGTCGCCGCTGTCGATGCGGCGGCCCTGGATGTACACGCCGTCGGTGTTGGTCATGCCGGTGCGCAGGCCGGAGGCGCCGAGCAGGTGGGCGATCAGGCGCACGGTGGTGGTCTTGCCGTTGGTGCCGGTCACGGCCACCACCGGGATGCGGCCGTCGTCGCCGGGCGCGTACAGGGTGTCCATGATGGCTTCGCCGACCGCGCGGCCCTTGCCGAAGGATGGCGAGATGTGCATGCGCAGGCCGGGCGCCGCGTTGACCTCGACGATGCCGCCGTTCTGGTCTTCGATGGGCTTGAGCACGCTGTCGCACACCAGGTCGACGCCGCAGATGTCGAGGCCGACCATGTGGGCGGCGGCGATGGCGCGCGCGGCCACTTCCGGATGCACGTCGTCGGTGACGTCGGTGGCCGAGCCGCCGGTCGACAGGTTGGCGTTGTTGCGCAGGGTGACGCGCTGGCCCTTCGGCGGCACGGATTCGGCGTCATAGCCCTGCTTGGCCAGGCTGGCCAGGGCGATGTCGTCGAAGCGGATCTTGGTCAGCGCGGTGCCGTGGCCGGTGCCGCGGCGCGGATCCAGGTTGACGGTCTCCACGAGTTGACGCACGCTGTGCACGCCGTCGCCGACCACGTGCGGCGGGTCGCGGCGGGCCGCTGCGATCAGCTTGTTGCCGATCACGAGCAGGCGGTAGTCGTGGCCCGGCAGGTATTTTTCGACCAGGATGTCGTCGCGGAATTCGGACGCCGCATGGAAGCCGGCGGTGAGCTGTTCGCGGGTGTTGACGTTGACGGTCACGCCCTTGCCCTGGTTGCCGTCCTTCGGCTTGATCACGACCGGCAGGCCGATCTCCTGGGCGGCGGCCCAGGCGTCATCCGGATCCGCCACGACGCGGCCCAGCGGCACCGGCACGCCGGCGGCGTCGAGCAGCTTCTTGGTCAGCTCCTTGTCCTGGGCGATGGTCTCGGCGATGGCGCCGGTGGCGTCGATCTCGGCGGCCTGGATGCGGCGCTGGCGGCTGCCCCAGCCGAACTGCACCAGGCTGCCTTCGGTCAGGCGGCGGAAGGGAATGCCGCGGGCGACGGCGGCGTTCACGATCGAGCCGGTCGAGGGGCCGAGGCGCACGTCTTCGTCGAGTTCGCGCAGCTGGTGGAGGGCGCCGTCGAGGTCGAAGGAGCGGTCGTCGCGCGCAGCCTGGATCAGCTGCTCGGCGAGCGTGAGCGCCAGGCGGCCGACGTCTTCTTCGCTATATTCGACCACGACCTGGTAGATGCCGCGCTCGATGGTGGCGGTGGTGCGGCTGAAGGTGACCGGGCAGCCGGCCTGGGCCTGCAGGGCCAGGGCCGCCACTTCCAGCACCTGGGCCAGCGGGATGGTGTCGTCATGCCCGGTCGGCTGCAGCGGCCAGATCTGCGGGAACAGGGCGCGCAGGCGCGCCTCGAAGCCGGGCAGGGCGCTGATCGATTCTTCGTCCGCCGTGCAGGAGACGATCGCCTCGACCGACGTGTGATGGCTCCAGAGGTTGGGGCCGCGCAGGGCCCGGACGCGTGATACTTCCATAAAACTCGAATCCTTTATTTGTTCTCGAAGCTGCGCAGACCGGCGCAGATCAGGTCGGTCGGCACATCCAGCGCCCAGCTGGCGGCGGCGGCGGCCAGCACGGCTTCAGGCTGGGCGGCGGTCGCCGGCTTCAGCCTGGACAGGCCGAGCAGCGGCGCATCCTCGCTGCCCTGGGCCAGCACGATGTGCTGGTCGCGCAGGAAGGCGACTCTTCCACCGCCGGCGCGGTGCTGCTTGAGTACTTCGTTGTCTTCGTCCACCGCATAGAAGATCACGGCGCCGTCGGACAGTCCGGCCAGTTGCACGACCTGCGGATCGGCGGCGTTCAGCACGGCCGCGCCCTCGGACAGCACGACGTCGACCTGGCTGCGCACCACGTTGAACAGGGCGTCCTCGTCGCGCACATACAGGTCTTCCACGTCCGCCACCCGGCCCATGTCGGTCACCACGCCCACCAGGCAGCGGTCGTAGGGCAGGCCCTCGGACAGGATCGCGCGCGCGTTCGATTCGAACACGGCGGCCTGCACGTTGCGGTTGATGAGGAGGCGCTGGGCGGCATCGAAGCGGGTGGAGTCGACCGCGCTGACGCGGCGCTCGTCGAGGAACAGACCCTGGCGGTTGGCCACGCCCACGTGCTTCCCGGACTGGAGCAGCACCGTGCCCACCAGGTTGGCGACCAGGCTGGCGCCGGCGCTGCCGGTCACGCCCACCACGGGAATACGGCCGCATTCGCCGTCGACGCAGCCGGCGTCCGCAAACAGGTGTTCGACGATGGCCTTGCCGACGTCACGCGACTTGCCGGTGGCCGGCTTGATGTGGGCCAGCAGGCCCGGGCTGGCATTGACTTCGATGATGGCGCCGCGCTGTTCCTCGAGCGGGCGCGAGATGTCTTCGCACACCAGGTCGATGCCGGCGATGTCGAGGCCGACCACGCGCGCGGCCAGCGCCGCGACATAGGCCACGTCCGGGTGCACCTCGTCGGTGACGTCGTCGGCGACGTTGCCGTTCGGCTGGATCAGCACTTTCTGGCCGGCCTGCGGCACGGATTCCGGGCTCAAGCCCTGGCGCTGCAGGTCGAGCTTGATTTCGTCGCTCTTGTCCGGCTCCACCAGGCCGAGCGGGTGTTCCTCGCTCTCGCCGCGGCGCGGATCAGTATTGATCTGGCTGTTGCACAGGGCGATGACGTTCGACTTGCCGTCGCCCGTCACGAACAGGGACTCGCCCTTGGCGGCGGCCACGACCTTCGAGCCGACCACCAGCAGGCGGTGCTCGTTGCCCGGCACGTAGCGCTCGACCAGCACGGCGCTGGAGTCGCCCGCTTCGGCGGCGATCGCATAGGCGGCTTTCACGTCCGCTTCGTTCATCAGGTTCAGGGTCACGCCGCGGCCGTGGTTGCCGTCGACCGGCTTGACCACCACCGGCAGGCCGATGTCCTCGGCTTCTTCCCAGGCGCGCTCGGCGCTGCGCACGACGCTGCCTTCCGGCACCGGCACACCTACGGCGCCTAGCAGGGTCTTGGTGAGGTCCTTGTCGCTGGCGATGCTTTCGCCGATGGCGCTGGTGCGGTCGGTTTCGGCGGTCCAGATGCGGCGCTGGGCGGCGCCGTGGCCGAGCTGTACCAGGTTGCCTTCGGTCAGGCGGATCGAGGGAATGCGGCGCTCGGTGGCGGCATCGACGATGTTGGCGGTCGAGGGCCCGAGGCAGTAGCGGTCGACCAGTTCGGTCAGTTTCGCCACCGTGGCCTTCATGTCGAAGGGGGTGTCGTTGATGGCGGCCATCAGCAGCTGGTGGCCGGCATCGAGGGCGGCGCGGCCGACGACTTCGTCGCGCGTGCGGAAGGCCATCTTGTAGATGCCGTAGTCGCTTGTTCCGCGGGTCTTGCCGAAGCCGGTCTTCATGCCTGCCAGGTTCTGCAGTTCGAGGACCACGTGTTCGAGGATGTGGCCGGCCCAGGTGCCGTCGCGCAGCCGTTCCAGGAAGCCGCCGCGTTCGCCGACGCCGCAGCGATGTTCGATCAGTCCCGGCAGCCAGGCGGTCAGGCGCTCGTTGAAGCCGGGGAGGGTGTTCGAAGGACATTCTTCGAGCTCGCCGATGTCGAGCCAGGCCTCGATGACCGGGCGGTAGGTCCAGATGTTCGGGCCACGCAAGTGGGTTACACGAAGAATCTTAATGTCTTTCTTGTTTGTCATGAAAAATATCTTGCCCCGCAGTGACCGCTCACTCACCGCTCGGCGTTGCCTTATGTTTGTGCCATTACACCATGGTCTGCCCCACCGGGGAGGTCCATTTGCTGCGGTGCACATGTTGTATACTTGCGGGAACGAAGCTTACCGCGCCGAACCGAATTCTGCCAGTCACGCCCCCGCCGATAGAATACCGTACGCCTGTCAACCGGCGTGCCATGCTCAGCGTTCCATTCGAATGACCTTGACGACCTTGCGGTCGCCGCGCAGTTCAGCGCAAACCCCGTTTCCAAAAGCACATGACGAATCAACAACTTGTTCCTTCCGCGCCGCTGGCGGTCACCGCCAGTTTCCTGCCTGAGCACTGGCAGGCGGACGTCCAGAAAAAGCTTGCGCCAGGGGAAAACGTTTTAAGCGCCCTTGAGGTTGACCTCGATGCGAAATTACGTTTCACCAAAGGGGTACTGGTCGTCACCAGCCTTCGTCTACTGACTCTCAGCCCCGGCGACAAGCACTGGCGCGACTGGCCTTACCGTGCCGGCCTGGCCCTGCGCCATTACGACCACGCCGGCGTCGGCCACATCGAGCTGGTCGACGCCAACGGCCTGCTGGCATCCTGGCGCTTTACCCTCGGCCAGAACCTGCAGGCCATCCGCCTGGTCGACCAGTTCCACGACCAGCTCGAAAGCTACCTGACCGGCGTCGCCGTCCAGCCGCCCGAGCAGCACACCTGCCCGAGCTGCAAGGCGCCGCTCGAGCCGGACCAGGAAGATTGCCCGATCTGCACCAAGGTGCTGCACACCCCGCCGTCGACCTGGACCCTGTTCCGCCTGTGGCGCTTCGCCAGGCCGTACAAAGGCCAGCTCCTGGTCGGATTCTTGCTGATGCTGGCAAGTACCGGCGCACACTTGATCCCGCCGTATCTGACGATGCCCCTGATGGACAACGTCCTGATCCCTTACCAGAACGGCAAGCAGATCGATACCTCGCTGGTCTATATGTACATGGGCGGCCTGTTCGCTTCCGCCATCCTGGCCTGGGCGCTGGGCTGGGGCCGCACCTATATCCTGGCGCTGGTGTCGGAACGCATGGGCGCGGACATGCGCTCGGAAACCTATGAGCATTTGCTGCGCCTGTCGCTGGAATTTTTTGGCGGCAAGCGCACCGGCGACCTGATGAGCCGCATCGGCAGCGGCTCGGACCGCATTTGCGTGTTCCTGTCGCTGCACCTGCTGGACTTCCTGTCGGACGTCCTGATGATCATCATGACGGGCGTGATCCTGTTCTCGATCAATGCCAAGCTGGCCCTGATCACCCTGGTGCCGCTGCCCTTCATCGCCTGGATGATCCACGTCGTGCGCGACCGCCTGCGCACCGGCTTCGAAAAGATCGACCGCGTCTGGGGCGAGGTCACCAACGTGCTGGCCGACACCATTCCCGGCATCCGCGTGGTGAAGGCCTTCGCCCAGGAAAAGCGCGAGGCTTCCCGCTTCCGCGAAGCGAACAAGCACAACCTGGCCGTCAACGACAAATTGAACAAGGTCTGGTCGCTGTTCTCGCCGACCGTGTCGCTGCTGACCGAACTGGGCCTGCTGGTGATCTGGTGCTTCGGCATCTGGCAGATCAGCCGCGGCGAGATCACCGTCGGTACGCTGGCCTCCTTCATCGCCTACAGCGGCCGCTTCTACGTGCGTCTGGATTCGATGAGCCGCATCGTATCGGTGACCCAGAAATCGGCCTCGGCCGCCAAGCGCATCTTCGACATCCTCGACCACGTGTCGAGCGTGCCGGACCCGGTCAATCCAGTGAAGCTGGACAAGGTCGACGGCAATATCGAACTGCGCGAAGTCGGCTTCCGCTACGGCAACCGCGCGGTCAACCGCGGCATCTCGCTGAAGATCAATGCCGGCGAGATGGTCGGCCTGGTCGGCCATTCCGGCTCCGGCAAGTCGACCCTGGTCAACCTGATCTGCCGCTTCTACGACGTGGCCGAGGGCGCCATCCTGCTGGACGGCAAGGACGTCCGCTCCTTCGCCGTGTCCGACTACCGCCGCCACATCGGCCTGGTGCTGCAGGAGCCTTTCCTGTTCTTCGGCACCATCGCCGAGAACATCGCCTACGGCAAGCCGGATGCGACCCGCGAAGAGATCATCGCGTCCGCCCGTGCCGCCCACGCCCACGAATTCATCCTGCGCCTGCCGCAGGGCTACGATTCGATGGTCGGCGAACGCGGCCAGGGCCTGTCCGGCGGCGAGCGCCAGCGCATCTCGATCGCGCGCGCCCTGCTGATCGACCCGCCGATCCTGATCCTGGACGAAGCGACCTCGTCGGTGGACTCGGAAACCGAAAAAGAGATCCAGAAGGCGCTCGACAACCTGGTGCAGGGCCGCACCACGATCGCGATCGCGCACCGGCTGTCCACGCTGCACCGCGCCGACCGCCTGGTGGTGCTGGACCGCGGCGTGGTGGTCGAAGAGGGTAGCCACGACCAGCTGATGGCGAAAGAAGGTGCCTACTACCGCCTGTACGAGGCGCAGGCGCGTAACGTCGACCAGGATCCCGACGACTCCAGCCAGGAAGATTGATGATGATGACTGCTTTTGAATTACGCCGCGACGCCTTCGGCAAGCTGGTGCTGACGAACAGCGAGGGCGAGGAATTCGTCGGCGTGGCGCCGGTGCGATCCTTCCCGGTGCAGGCGCCGACCCGCGGCATCTCCCTCGTGCGCGAGGGCGGCAAGGAAGTCGGCTGGATCGACGACCTCGAGACCATGCCGGCCGAGATCCGCAAGCTGGTGACCGAAGAACTGGAAGGGCGCGAATTCATGCCCGAGATCCAGTCGATCAAGGGCGTGTCCAGCTTCGCCACCCCCTCCACCTGGACCGTCAGGACCGACCGCGGCGATACCGAATTCGTGCTCAAGGGCGAGGAAGACATCCGCCGCCTGGGCGCCTACTCGCTGCTGATCGCGGACAGCCACGGCATCCACTTCCTGATCCGCGACATGTTTGCGATCGACAAGGGCAGCCGGAAGATCCTCGACCGCTTCCTGTAGTCTCAGCGCCAGCCCGCCGCCGTCCAGTCGATCCGGTGGCTGAGTTCGAGCCGCGCCAGGAAGCGCTCGTCGTGCGACACCACCACCAGCGCTCCCGGCCATGACTGCAGCATCGCTTCCAGCGCCTCGACACCCTGCAGGTCGAGGTGGTTGGTCGGCTCGTCCAGCAGGAGCAGGCGCGGCGCCGGTTCGCGCAGCACCGCGCACAGCAGCGCCCCGCGCATCCTTTCCCCGCCGCTCAGGCTGTCCGCCGGGCGCAGCACGCGGTCCGGTTTGAGGCCGGCCAGGGCCAGGTACTGGCGCAGCCGGCCTTCGTCGTGCCCTGGGGCGGCGCTGCGCAGCTGGTCCAGCAGGCTGCGCGCCGGATCGAGCAGGGCCAGGTGCTGGTCGAGCAGTACCGAGGGCAGGGTGCGGCAGCGGCCCGACAGCGGCGCGATCTCTCCGGCAATCGTGCGCAGCAGGGTCGACTTGCCGCAGCCGTTCGGTCCGCGGATGGCGATCCTGGCCGCGCCGTGGGCGCCCCAGTCCAGCGGCTGGCGCGGCCCCCAGGGTGCGACCAGTTCTTCCAGCACCAGCGCGGCCTGGCCCTCCGGAATCTGCAGGTCCAGCATCGGAAAGCTGGGCCGCTCCAGCGCCCCGTCCAGCGCGTCGAAGGCCTCGTGCACGTCCTGCTGCAGGTCCTGGCGCCGCTGCGCATGGCGTTCGGCGCGCGCGCCGTCGGTCTGCTGGGCGCGCTGGGGCAGGGCGTTGAGGACGATCCTGGGCTGGCCGCCGGCCGCCTTTGCGCGCGCGCCGCGGGCATTCCTGCGCGCGGCGCGTTCGGCATCGAGCCGCATCGCCGCTTCCGCGGTTTTTCGTTCGACCCGTGCCCGCTCCAGGCGCACGCCGGCCGCCGCCAGTTCGGCGCCGCGTTGCTCCTCGACCAACGACCAGCCGCCGCCATAGCGCCGCAGTCCACAGGCATGCACTTCCAGCGTGCGCTCGGCGTGCTCCAGCAGTTCGCGGTCGTGGCTGACCAGCAGCAGCCCGCGGCCCGCCGCGCGCCAGGCCCGCATCTGCTCGACCAGGAAGCGCCGCCGTTCGCGGTCCAGGTGGTTGCTGGGTTCGTCCAGCACCAGCAGGCCGGCCTCGCTGCAGAAGGCGCCGATCAGGGACAGCAGGGTGCGCTGGCCGCCGGACAGCGATTGCGGCGTCATGGCCTCGTCCAGTCCGGCCTGGTCCAGCATCGCCCGCCAGCGCGCTTCGAGGTCCCACCGTTCGCCGATCAGGTCGAAGTCCTCATCGCGCGCCTCGCCGGCCGCCAGCCGCCGCAGCGCAGCCAGCGGTGCATCGAGTCCGGCCAGCTGGGCCAGGCTGGCGGCGAAGCTGGGGCCGGTCTGCTGTTCAACGTAATGAACCGGCACGGCGCGTTCGATACGGCCGCGTGCCGGCGCCGCAAGCCCGGCGACGACGCGGCCGAACGAGGACTTGCCGCTGCCGTTGGGGCCGATCAGGGCGACGGTTTCTGCTTTGAAGCTGTCGTGGATGTCCTGGAACAGGATGCGCCCGTCGGGGAGGGCAATGTCGACCCCGTGCAGGGCCAGGTGGTAGGGATGGGCCATGAGTACTCCTTGTAATGCGTCGAAGCCGCGCCAGGTTCCTGCGAACATGGCGATGAGGTTTCTGTGCTGTCGCGGCGGGCGCGAGAGCAGGCATTACAGGCGCATCGGTGGAATCCCCCTTGTATATGGAACAGCCATTCTAGCAGCATCCCTGCAGCCATGCTCGGGCTGGGTAATGGCAGCATTGTTGCGGCAAGGAAAATATAGTTACCATTTTGATGTCGGGAAAACTTACAGAACAATTTCTCCTAAAACATAATTTCTTGATTTTAATAAGTATTTTCATTATGGCATGACAATTGCTCAATACTTGGTACCGGTTGGAAAGTAAATTCGTTTGAACCGGCTTTGCGATCCGAAAACCCATGCGTTGTTGGTAACGGCAGTGTCCAAATAAAAATACCTATTTTTTGAAAGAAAATAATATGAAAATCCAGAACACCATCAAAGCAGCATGCGCTGCACTCCTGTTTGGCTTGGCTTCCCACGCAGGTGCGGAAGTCATCTCGGTGGATGCCAGCGGCGTGTCGGGATATCTGAAAAACAAAACATACAAAGGCAGCTTCGATGCCGGCGAACTCCTCCTGTCCAAGCAGTTCACCGTGAACACCATCGGCTTTTCGTTTGTCTTCGATGACGATGCCACCGACCCGTTCAAGAGCGTGACCGGCATCGCGTCGAGCACTTCTTCAGGTGCAATCTACGATAGCAAGACGAACACCTTCACCACCACCATCACCAAGACCACGCCAGTCACGAAGACTGGCGAAAGAGAGTCGGTATTGCTGTCCTTCGGCGACGTGAGCTTCAACGGAGCAACCGCCGTCGGCACGCCAGACACGGTCACGGTACCAACAAGCAGCAAGACGAAAAGGGGCACCATCTATGCCAGGAACGGTGTTCCATGCGATGTATGGGAAATCATCTTCGGTCTGTGCAAGCCCGTGACCTCCTACACCGTCACCAACGAGCAGACGGCAACCACCACGACCGACTATACTGGCGGCTTCGAGATCGCCGATTCGCTGCAGTCCTATGACGCCCTGCTGGCCGCACTGATGAGCAACAAATCGCTGGACTTCAGCCTCAAGGTCCATGGCGACCTCAAACTGGTCAGCGCGACTCTGAACATCGACTATACCGACACCACCCCGCCGCCGTCCAACGACGTGCCGGAACCGGCATCGCTGGCCCTGTTCGGCATGGCCCTGGCGGGCATCGCCGGCGTCCGCCGCGCGCGCCGCGGCTGATCGACGCCTGGTGCAGGCCGCTCCCGGCCTGCATCGGCAAGCTTGCTCCAACCCTGCACGGCGCCTGCCCTGCAGGGTTTTTTTTGCCCCTTACGTGCTCTGGCCGCTTTTCGCGTACAGTGTCGGCAAGACAGCGCAATACGAGGGGCAGGAGGAAGTATCGATACGCCGGCAGCAGGCAGGACGCATTTCGTGGTGATCACCATCGGCTCGGCCGGCGACCTGTTCCCTTTCATGGCGATGGCCCTGGTCCTGCGGGATGCGGGCCATCGGATCAGCTTCCTCGCGCCGCAACAGCACGAACCCTATGTGCGCGGCACCGGGCTGCACTTCGTCGGCCTGCCCGCCGACCCGGCCGTGCTGCTCGATCCCGACCTCTGGCATCCGACGCGCGGCTTTGGCGTGGTCTGGCGCGCCACGCGGCCGGCAATGGCCAGGATCGTGCCCTTCGTCGACGCCTTGCCGCATGACGAAGCGGTCGTGCTGCTGGCGCATCCGCTGGCGCTGCCGGAGGCCGACCTGTGCCGGGCCGCGCGTCCCGGCCTGAAAGTGGCGGCGGCCTATCTGGCGCCGCAGAACCTGCCTACCGTCCACGATCCGCTGATGTTCGGCCCCTGGCGCGTGCCGCACTGGGTGCCGCCCGGCCTGCGGCGCTGGCTGTTGCGGCGCCTGGCGGCGCGCTTCATCGATCCGGTGGCGCTGGGCGAGGTGAACGCGGCGCGCCGGGCGCGCGGCATGCCGGAGGTGGCAAGCATGCTCGAGCACCTGTTCGCGGTGCCGGACCTGTCGCTGACCCTGTTTCCGGAGTGGTTCGCGCCGACCCAGCCGGACTGGCCCAAGCCTTTGTACCGCGCCGACTTTCCCCTGTTCGACCCGCATCCGGACGCCGCACTGCCGCCCGCGCTCGAACGCTTCCTGGACGACGGGCAGGGCGCCGCGCCCGTCGTCTTCACCCACGGCACCGGCAACACGCAGTCGCGCGCCTACTTCGAGCATGCGCGCGCGGCGGTGGAGCTGCTCGGCCTGCGCGCCATCTTCCTGACCCCGCACCGCGAGCAGCTGCCCGCCGAGCTGCCGCCCTCCATCCTGTGGCAGGACTACGTGCCCCTGCGCCGCCTGCTGCCGCGGGCGATGGTACTGGTCCACCACGGCGGCATCGGCACCACGGCCGAAGCCCTGCGCGCCGGTACGCCCCAGCTGGTGGTGCCGCTGGCGCATGACCAGTTCGACAACGCGGCGCGCGTGGCGGCGCTGGGCGTGGCCTTCCGCGCGAGGGCGCCGCGGCTCAACGGCGTGCGCCTGGCGCGGGCGCTGCAGCTGCTGCTGGGGGATCGCGAGCTGGTCCCGCACTGCCGCAAGATCAGCCGCCGCTTCGCGCTCGGACAGGGCCTGCAGGGCTTGCGCCTGCGCCTGGAAGCACTGGCCGGCCAGGCCGGTCGATGAGCCAGGGCAACGGCGCGCCAGCGAGCAGCGAAGCACGCAAGAATGACGACTCGATCAACATGGAAGGGATTTTATGCAACGAACCGCACTGGTCGTCGGCGCCAGCGGCATCGGCGGCCGCTACACGGCACGCGAACTGCTGGCACATGGCTGGACCGTGTACGGACTGGCGCGCCGCCCGCCGCGCGACCTGCCGGGCCTGATTCCGGTGGTTGCCGACCTGCTCGACGAGGTCGGCCTGCAGGCGGCGCTGGCGGACGTCGCCCCGACCCACGTCTTCATCACGACCTGGATGCGCCAGGACAGCGAGGCCGAGAACATCCGCGTCAACGCCCTCATGGTGCGCAACCTGCTCGACGCGCTGTCGCCGAAGAAGTCGCTGCGCCACGTGGCCCTGGTGACCGGCCTGAAGCACTATCTCGGCCCCTTCGAAGCCTATGCGAGTTCCGGCACCTTGCCGGACACCCCGCTGCGCGAGTCGCAGCCGCGGCTGCCCATCGAGAATTTCTACTACGCCCAGGAGGATGAGGTCTACGCGGCGGCGGCGCGCGACCGTTTCACCTGGACCGTCCACCGCCCGCACACCGTCATCGGCATGGCGGTCGGCAACGCCATGAACATGGGCACCACCCTGGCCGTGTATGCCTCGATCTGCAAGGAGACCGGCCGCCCGTTCCAGTTTCCCGGTTCGGAGGCGCAGTGGAACGGCCTGTCCGACGTCACCGATGCCCGCATGCTGGCCAGGCAGCTGCGCTGGGCCGCCGACTGCGACGCCGCGCGCGACGAAGCCTTCAACATCACCAACGGCGACTACTTCCGCTGGAGCTGGCTGTGGCGCCGGCTGGCGGCCTGGTTCGGTGTGCAGGCGGCCGGCTTCAGCGGCACCGTGCAGCCGCTGGAAGAGATCATGGCGAACGACGCGGAACTGTGGGCCGACATGGCGCGCCGCCACGGCTTGCAGGAAGCCGATCTGAAGCGCCTGGCCTCGCCCTGGCACACCGACCTCGACCTCGGCCGCCCGCTCGAGGTGATGACCGACATGGCCAACAGCCGCCGGCTGGGCTTTTCCAGCTGGCAATCGACCGAGGATTCCTTCTTCGACCTGTTCACGGCCTTGCGGGCGGAGCGCCTGATTCCCTGATGCCTGGATGCCACGAGGACATCTTCGACCCGCCGACACGTCCTGCTGGCCCTTGCCTCGCTGCAGGCGGCCAAGGCCGCGCTGGGTGCGGCAACGCACCGCTGCAAAGCCCGGGGTGCGCTGTAATAGCGCCATCCCGACACGATCACCGGAGGGCCGATGCGCCGCAAGCAGAACCAAGCCGAAACCCGCGATACCTTGGATAGTCACATCGACCACGGCCTCGTGCGCGTACGCGGTGCGCGCGAGCACAACCTCAAGAACGTCAACGTGGACCTGCCGCGCGATGCGCTGGTCGTGTTCACCGGCGTGTCCGGTTCCGGCAAATCCTCGCTGGCCTTCGGCACCCTGTACGCGGAGGCGCAGCGGCGCTACCTGGAATCGGTGTCGCCCTATGCGCGCCGGCTGTTCCACCAGATGCCGGTGCCGGAAGTCGACGAGATCGACGGCCTGCCGCCGGCCGTGGCCCTGCAGCAGCAGCGCGGCACGCCCACCGCGCGCTCCTCGGTGGGCAGCGTCAGCACCTTGTCGAATTCCCTGCGCATGCTGTATTCGCGCGCCGGCGACTATCCGCCCGGCCAGCCGCTGCTGTATGCCGAATCCTTCTCGCCCAACACCGCCGAAGGCGCCTGCCCGCAGTGCTCGGGCCTGGGGCGCGTCTATGAAGCCACCGAGCAGTCGATGGTGCCCGACGATACGCTCACCATCCGCGAGCGGGCGGTGGCCGCCTGGCCGCCGGCCTGGCATGGCCAGAATTTGCGCGACATCCTCGTCACCATGGGCTACGACGTCGACACGCCCTGGCGCGAGCTGCCGAAGAAGGACCGCGACTGGATCCTGTTCACCGACGAGACGCCGACCGTCCCGGTGTACGCCGGCCTGACGCCGGAAGAGACGAAGCGCGCCCTGAAGCGCAAGGAAACGCCCAGCTACCAGGGCACCTTCAGCGGCGCGCGCCGCTACGTGCTGCAAACCTTCGCCAACACGGAAAGCGCGGCGATGAAGAAACGCGTCGCGCGCTACATGGTCAGTACCGAGTGCCCGCTGTGCCGCGGCAGGCGGCTGCGCCAGGAAGCCCTGTCCGTCACCTTCGCCGGCCTCGATATTACGGAAATGTCGCGCCTGCCCCTGGAGCGGCTGGCGCAGCTGATGAAGCCTTTCGCCAAGGGCGAGGTGCCTCCCGATACCGCCGCCGCCAAACACCCGGAACAGCTGATCGTCACCAAACGGATCGCCGCCGACCTGTGCGCGCGGCTCGGCGTGCTGCTCGACCTGGGACTCGGCTACCTGGCGCTGGAGCGCAGCACGCCGACCCTGTCGCCCGGCGAACTGCAGCGCCTGCGCCTGGCGACCCAGGTGCGTTCCAGCCTGTTCGGCGTGGTGTACGTGCTGGACGAACCTTCGGCCGGCCTGCATCCGGCCGATACCGAGGCCCTGCTGGCGGCGCTGGCCCAGCTGAAGGCGGCCGGGAACTCGCTGTTCGTGGTCGAGCACGCGCTGGACGTGATCCGGCGCGCCGACTGGATCGTCGATGTCGGCCCGCAGGCGGGCGAGGGCGGCGGCGAGATTCTGTATAGCGGCGCGCCCGAGGGGCTGAAGCAGGTTGCCCAGTCCCACACGCGGCGTTATTTATTCGATGAGGTGCGGCCCGAGCCGCGCAGCTTGCGCGAGCCCGGCGGCTGGCTGAAGCTGGAAGGCGTCACCCGCAACAACCTGCACGCGCTGGAGGTCGAGTTCCCGCTGGGCGTGATGAGCTGCGTGACCGGCGTCTCCGGCTCCGGCAAGTCGAGCCTGGTGAGCCAGGTGCTGGTCGACCTCGTGACCGAAGCGCTGGGCCAGGGCGCGCCGGACGAGGAAGCCGAGCAGGAGCCGGGCCTGGAACAGGAACCGCAGATCGCAAGCGAAGGCCGCATCGCCGCCGGCATGGAGGGGATAAAACGCCTGGTGCGGGTCGACCAGAAGCCGATCGGCCGCACGCCGCGCTCGAACCTGGCCACCTATACCGGCCTGTTCGACCAGGTGCGCAAGCTGTTCGCGGCGACGCCGGCGGCAAAGAAGCGCCGCTACGATGCCGGCCGCTTCTCCTTCAACGTCGCCAAGGGCCGCTGCGAGCATTGCGCGGGCGAGGGTTTCGTGATGGTCGAGCTGCTGTTCCTGCCCAGCGTGTACGCGCCATGCCCGACCTGCGAGGGCGCGCGCTACAACGCCGACACCTTGAAGATCACTTACAAGGAAAAGAACATCGCCGACGTGCTGCACATGACGGTGGACGAGGCGCACGCCTTCTTCGAAGACCAGGAAGCGGTGGCGCGGCCGCTGCAGGTGCTGCGCGAAGTCGGCCTGGGCTACCTGCGCCTGGGACAGAGCGCCACCGAGCTGTCCGGCGGCGAAGCCCAGCGGATCAAGCTGGCGACGGAACTGCAGCGCGCCACCCGCGGCGGCGCCCTGTACGTGCTGGACGAGCCGACCACCGGCCTGCACCCGCTCGACACCGACCGCCTGGTGGCCCAGCTGAACCGCCTGGTCGATGCCGGCAATACCGTCATCATGGTCGAGCACACCATGCGGGTGGCGGCCGCCTGCGACTGGGTGATCGACATCGGGCCGGGGGCGGGCGAGGCCGGCGGCACGGTGGTGGCGTCCGGTCCGCCGGCACGGGTCGCGGCCAGCAAGCGGAGTCGCACCGCACCGTATCTGGCGAAGTATTTACGGTAAAAGCCCGGGATCTGCTGTTAATTTCCGCTCAGCAATGCAAAAAGAGCGGGTCAACAGGACGCGCGGAATTTTGCAATTGCGTTACACTTAGGATATTTTTTCCTAAGAGTACACATATAAGCATGACCGGATCGAGTATCGATAGCAGCCAGTTCCGCCGCATCCTGTCCCGCAATGTCGCCATGCCGTTGGGCATGGGGGTGTTGAGCGCGCTGGTCTTCGTCGGCATCATTGCTTACCTCATCAATGTGCTCACCTGGGTGGAGCACTCCGAGCGCGTGATCGGCAAGGCCAACGAGGTCAGCCGCATGTCGGCCGACATGGAATCGGGTATGCGCGGCTACCTGCTGTCCGGCGACGACGACTTCATGGCCCCCTACCTGCAGGCCAAGCCGAGGATCGACGCCGAGCTGACCACGCTGGCCGGCATGGTGGAGGACAATCCCAACCAGATCGAACGGGTCCGGCGCATCCGTTCCGCGCAGCAGGAATGGCAGCGGTATGCCGAGGACGTCATCGCCCGCCGCGGCAAGAACGACGACGTGATCGCGCTGGTCAAGAGCGGCCGCGGCAAGCTGCTGACCGACGAGGTGCGTGCCCAGTTCGGCGCCTTCATCACCAACGAGGAACGCATACTGCAGGAACGCAACAGCTCCTCGCGCAGCGTGATCGGCTGGTCGGTCGGCGCCTTCCTGCTGTTCAGCCTGATCGTGGCCGGCCTGCTGGCGCTGTTCGGCCGCCGCGAACTGATGGGCCTGTCACACTCGTATGGCGAGATCCTGTCGCACGAGGCCGAGCACAACGCCCAGCTGCGTCACCAGGATTGGCTGCGAACCGGCCAGGCCGAGCTGGCCACCAGGAGCGCCAACCTGCACGAGCTGGAGCCCCTGGCCGCGGCCGTGCTGGATTACGTGACGCCTTACCTGGGCGGCGTGGTGGCCGCGATGTACGCGCGTGGCGAAGACGGCACCCTGACCCGCATCGGCGCCTACGGTTTCGCCCACCAGGAGGGGCACGCCAAGGTGATCCACGCCAAGGAATCGCTGGCCGCCCAGGCCGCCAACGAGAAGCGCATCCTGACCCTGCGCGAGCTGCCGCCCGACTATATCAAGGTCGGTTCCGGACTGGGCGAGACCGCGCCGCGCGAACTGCTGATCGCGCCGATCTCGAACCACGGCAAGATCAAGGGCGTGATCGAAATCGGCTTCCTGCACCCCGTGCGCGAGCGCGATACCGAGTTCATGGAGCTGATCGGCCCGGCCGTCGGCGCCTCGGTCGCGTCCGTCGTCTACCGCCACCGCCTGCAGCTGGCGCTGGAAGAGCAGCAGGCCATGAACGAGGAATTGCAGGTGCAGCAGGAAGAGCTGCGCACCGCCAACGAGGAGCTGGAAGAGCAGTCGCGCGCGCTCGAGGAATCGCAGACGGCGCTGGAAAACCAGCAGGCCGAGCTGGAGCAGACCAACGAGCAGCTGGCCGAGCAGGCCGCCAACCTCGACCTCAAGAACACGGCCCTGACCACGGTCCAGGAACAGCTGCGCGATCGCGCCCTGGAACTGGAGCGCGCCAGCCGCTATAAATCCGAGTTCCTGGCGAATATGTCGCACGAACTGAGGACGCCGCTCAACAGCTCCCTGATCCTGGCCAAGCTGCTGGCGGACAATGCCGGCGGCAACCTGAACGAGGAACAGGTGCGCTTTGCCCAGACCATCTATTCGGCCGGCAACGACCTGCTGAACCTGATCAACGACATCCTCGACATCTCCAAGGTCGAGGCCGGCAAGCTCGAACTGGTGCCGGAAGAACTGCCGCTGCGCCGCGTGATCGAAGGCCTGGCGCGCACCTTCGAGCCGCTGGCCCACCAGAAGAACCTGGAGTTCTCGCTCACCGTCGAGCCGAGCGTGCCGGTGGCCATCCACACCGACCGCCAGCGCCTCGAGCAGATCCTGAAGAACCTGCTGTCGAACGCGGTCAAGTTCACCGACGCCGGCCGCGTCAGCCTGACGGTCAGCGCGAATGCCGACGGCTGGGTGCAGTTCGAGGTGCAGGATTCCGGCATCGGCATCGCGCCCGAGCAGCAGGAAAAGATCTTCGACGCCTTCCACCAGGCCGACGGCTCGACCGCGCGCAAGTATGGCGGTACCGGCCTGGGCCTGTCGATCTCGCGCGACCTCACCAGCCTGCTGGGCGGCACGCTCACGGTCGCCAGCACGATGGGCGAGGGCAGTACCTTCACCCTGAGCCTGCCGCGCAACGGCGCCGTCGCCGCCACCCCGCCGGCGCCCCAGCTGGTGCATGCGGCCAAGCCGGTGCGCGCGCCGGCGCCGGCCGTGGCAGAAGCCGAGCCCGCCGTCCCGGCCGCGCCGCGCTTCGATGACGACCGCGCCGAAGCGCCGTCCGGCCGCCGCACCGCGCTGGTGATCGAGGACGAGCCGGAATTCGCGCGCATCCTCTACGGCCTGGCCCACGACATGGACTTCCGCTGCCTGGTCGCGCTGACCGCGGAGGAGGGCCTGGAACTGGCGGCCGGCGAGAACCCGGACGCCATCCTGCTCGACATGCGCCTGCCGGACCGCTCCGGCCTGTCGGTGCTGCAGCAGCTGAAGGACAATCCGGCCACCCGCCACATCCCCGTGCACGTGGTCTCGAGCATGGAGAACGGCGGCGAAGCCCTGCACCTGGGCGCGATCGGCTACGCCCTGAAGCCGACCACACGCGAACAGCTGGAAGACGTGTTCCGCAAGCTGAAGGACAAGTCTTCGCAGCAGGTCAAGCGGGTGCTGCTGGTCGAGGACGACGAGCGCCAGCGCGACAGCGTGGTCCGGCTGATCGCCGATAACGACGTCGAGATCGCCGCCGTCGGTTCCGGCGAGGAAGCACTGAACCTGTTGCGCACGCAGATTTTCGACTGCATGATCATCGATTTGAAGCTGCCCGATATGCAGGGCAACGAGTTGCTGCAACGCATGTCGCTGGAAGAGCTATGCTCCTTCCCGCCGGTCATCGTGTACACCGGACGCAACCTGACCCGCGAGGAGGAGGCGGAGCTGCTGAAATACTCGCGCTCGATTATCATCAAGGGAGCACGTTCGCCGGAACGCCTGCTCGACGAGGTGACGCTGTTCCTGCACAAGGTGGAGTCGCAGCTGTCGTCCGAGCGCCAGACCATGCTCAAGAGCGTGCGCGGGCGCGACCGGGTGTTCGAAGGCCGGACCATCCTGCTGGTGGACGACGACGTGCGTAACGTGTTCGCATTGACCAGCGCGCTGGAGCAGCGCGGTGCGCATGTGGAGGTGGGCCGTAATGGCTTCGAAGCCATTGCCAAGCTCGACGAAGTGGACTCTATCGACCTGGTGCTGATGGATGTCATGATGCCGGGTATGGACGGTCTGGAAGCGACGCGCAGGATCCGCCAGGACGCCCGCTTCACGCGCCTGCCGATCATCGCGATCACGGCCAAGGCGATGAAGGATGACCAGGAACAATGCCTGGCGGCCGGCGCCAATGACTACCTCGCCAAGCCGATCGACCTGACGCGGCTGTACTCGCTGCTGCGCGTGTGGATGCCTACCCTGGAGCGGATTTGAGTATCGACATCGAACTGCGGATGCTGGTCGAAGCTGTCTATCTCAAGTACAACTACGACTTCCGCGACTATACGGGCGCTTCGCAAAAGCGCCGCGTGCTGGCCGCCATGCGCGCCATGGACTGCGAGACCGTGTCCGCGCTGCAGGCCAGGGTGATGCACGAGCCGAGCGCCTTTGCCCGGCTGTTGCAATTCCTGACCATTCCGGTCACGGAAAT
Source organism: Massilia sp. 01N417 (assembly GCF_056399645.1). Classification (NCBI taxonomy): domain Bacteria; kingdom Pseudomonadati; phylum Pseudomonadota; class Betaproteobacteria; order Burkholderiales; family Oxalobacteraceae; genus Massilia; species Massilia sp. 01N417. Next base: position 254,954 of record NZ_JBFTRS010000006.1, read on the forward strand.
GTTCCGCGATCCCGAGTACTACCTGGCGCTGCGCCAGCAGGTCGTGCCGCACCTGGAGACCTATCCCTCGCTGAAGATCTGGGTGGCCGGCTGCAGCACTGGCGAAGAGGTGTATTCGCTGGCCATCCTGCTGAAGGAAGAGGGCTTGCTGGAGCGCAGCCTGATCTACGCCACCGACATCAATCCGGAATCGCTGGAAGCGGCGCGGCGCGGCGTGATGCCGCTCGATCGCATGCGCCTGTACACCGAGAATTACCAGAAGGCAGGCGGCACCCGGGCCTTCTCGGACTATTACACCGCCGCTTATGGCGGCGCGCTGTTCGAGCGTTCGCTGGTGGAGAACGTCACCTTCGCCGACCACAGCCTGGCCACCGACAGCGTGTTCGCCGAGACCCATTTCATCAGCTGCCGCAACGTGATGATCTACTTTAACCGGCGCCTGCAGAACCGGGTGCTGGGCCTGTTCCACGAATCGCTGGTGCACCGCGGCTTCCTCGGCCTGGGCAGCAAGGAGAGCATCGACTTCTCCAGCTACGCCCAGCGCTTCGAACCGCTGGCCAGGCGCGAACGGGTATTCCGCAAGGTGGGGGCGTAATGGACAGCGCCGACCTGCACGCCGCGCTCGCCGGCCGCCGCATCGAAGCGGTGGTGATCGGCGCCTCGGCCGGCGGCGTCGAGGCGCTCGGCACGCTGTTGCCGGCGCTGCCGGCCGGCTACCGCCTGCCGGTGGTGTGCATCCTGCACCTGCCGGCCGACCGCGAGAGCCGGCTGCCCGAGCTGTTCGGCGAACGCCTGCCGCTGCCGGTCAGGGAAGCCGCCGACAAGCAGCCGATCGAGCCCGGCACCGTCTACTTTGCCGGTGCGGGCTACCACCTGTCGGTGGAACGGGATTTCACGTTCTCGCTGAGCTGCGAACCGCCCGTGCATTTCGCGCGCCCGGCCATCGACGTGCTGATGGAATCGTGCGCCGACGCCTATGGCCCGGGCCTGGTGGGCATCCTGCTCACCGGCGCCAACCACGACGGCGCCGCCGGCATGGCCGCCATCCATGCCAGCGGCGGCCTGACCGTCGTGCAAGACCCCGATGACGCCCAGGTGGCCACCATGCCGCAAAGCGCCATCGACCGTTTTTCTCCGCACCTGATCCTGCCGCTGGCCCGCATCGGGGCGTTGCTGCCCATGTTGGAGACCGAATTGCCATGAGCGCACAAGACCCAAGCAAATTGCTGATCGTCGACGATCTGCCGGAAAACCTGCGGGCCCTGGACGCCCTGATCCGCGACGACAAGCGCCAGGTGTTCCAGGCATCGTCCGGCGAGGAAGCCTTGACCCTGATGCTCGAGCACGAATTCGCACTCGCCATCCTCGACGTGCAGATGCCGGGCATGGACGGCTTCGAGCTGGCCGAACTGATGCGCGGCACCGAACGTACCCGTAACATCCCGATCGTGTTCGTCTCGGCCGCCGGCCGCGAACTGAACTATGCCTTCAAGGGCTACGAGCAGGGCGCCGTCGACTTTCTCTACAAGCCGCTCGATCCGGACGCGGTGCGCAGCAAGGTCAACGTCTTCGTCACCCTCGACCAGCAGCGCCGCGAGATGCGCCGCCAGATGGAGGCGCTGGAACGCGGCCGGCGCGAACAGGAAACCCTGTTGCGCGAGCTGAACAAGACCCAGGAAGAGCTGCAGCGCTCGCTGCGCATGCGCGACGACTTCATGTCGCTGGTCGCCCACGAGCTGCGCACCCCGCTCAACACCCTGTTCCTGGAAACCCAGATGCGCAGCCTGCAGCTCAAGCGCGGCAACGTGCCGGCCTTCGATCCCGGGCAGATGGCGGACATGATCAAGCGCGACGAACGCCAGATCAAGGCCATGATCCGCCTGATCGACGACATGCTGGACGTCTCGCGCATGAAGAGCGGCACGCTGTCGATCCGGCCGGGCAAGGTCGAACTGATGGGCTTGCTGGAGCGGGTGGTCAACGACCTGTCCCTGCAGGCGGCGGCGGCGAACACGACCCTGCAACTGTGCGTGCATGCGCCCGTGGAAGGCTGGTGGGACGAGTTCCGCATCGAACAGGTGATCGTCAACCTGCTGACCAATGCGCTGCGCTACGGCGGCGGCGGCACGGTCGAGGTCGACGTACAGGAAGTCGGCTGCCATGTGCGCATCGACGTGCGCGACCACGGCAAGGGCATCGCCCCCGACTACATCGACCGCATCTTCGAACCCTACGAGCGCGGCGCCAGGAGCGGCGAACCGAAGGGCCTCGGCCTGGGCCTCTACATCTCGCGCCAGCTGGCCACGTCGCACGGCGGCGAACTGACCGTGCAGAGTACGCCGGGGCAGGGGGCGACCTTCAGCTTGCTGTTGCCTTGTACCGAGGCGGCGGTGCCGGCGGTGGCTTCAGCCTGACTCTCCTGGCATGGGCACCCCGTGCCCACGCAAGTCGATAGCTAAAATCAATTGATGAAATCCGTTCAATTAATTTCACATTCACCGGCGTGCGCGGTATAGTGCGTACCTAACGTTTTTTTTAACCCCGAAAGAGGAGCTTTCATGTCCATCATCAACACCGAAATCAAACCGTTCAAGGCAACCGCTTTCCACGACGGCAAGTTCGTCGACCTGACCGAAGCCGATTTCAAGGGCACCTGGTCGGTCCTGATGTTCTACCCGGCTGACTTCACCTTCGTCTGCCCGACCGAACTGGAAGACCTGGCTGCTTTCCAGCCGGAATTCGCGAAGATGGGCGTCAAAGTCTACGGCGTGTCGACCGACAGCCACTTTGCCCACAAGGCATGGCACGACACCTCGGATGCGATCAAGAAAGTGAACTACCCGCTGATCGGCGACCCGACCGGCACCCTGTCGCGTAACTTCGAAGTCATGATCGAAGAAGAAGGCATGGCGCTGCGCGGCACCTTCGTCATCAATCCGGAAGGCCAGATCAAGGTCATGGAAGTGCACGACAACGGCATCGGCCGCGACGCATCGGAACTGATGCGCAAGGTCAAGGCTGCCCAGTACGTCGCCGCCCACCCGGGCGAAGTCTGCCCGGCCAAGTGGACCGAAGGCGCCGAAACCCTGAAGCCGTCGCTGGACCTGGTCGGCAAGATCTAAGACTGGCACGGCGCTATCGGAACGTGGGCACGGGGTGCCCACCCTACGGTAGCGCCAACGTAGGGTGGGCTCGCCGAGCCCACACGCAGCACCAGCAGCAAAAGGCGCCGTCCGCGAGGGGCGGCCGGCGCCACCCCTCCCCGGAGGCAGTCCATGACGATGGACCTGCCACGCAGCACTGACAGGCGATCCAACTAGTCGATCTGCCGGTCCAGATTCACTATTTAGATTACCGGATGCGCCCGCATGTGAGTTCATATGTGTCCGCCATCGGCCTGAACACGACTGAAGAAAAGGAAATGACCATGAGCGTTCTCGACAATGACCTGAAAACCCAGCTCGGCGCCTACCTGCAACGCGTGCAGCAACCCTTCGAACTGGTCGCTTCGCTCGACGACAGCGAGACCTCGAAGCAGATGCTCGACCTGCTGCAGACCATCCAGGGCCTGCGTGCCGACAAGATCACCCTGCGCCTCGACGGCAACGACGCCCGCAAGCCGTCCTTCAGCCTGCAGCGCCTGGGTTCCGACACGAGCCTGCGCTTCGCCGGCCTGCCGCTGGGCCACGAGTTCACCTCGCTGGTGCTGGCCCTGCTGTGGACCGGCGGCCATCCGCCGAAGGTCGAGCAGGATGTCATCGACGCGATCAAGGCGCTGGACGGCGAGTACGACTTTGAAATGTACATGTCCCTGAGCTGCCATAACTGCCCGGACGTGGTGCAGGCCCTGTCCCTGATGGCGATCCTGAACCCGCGGATCAAGACCACCGTCATCGAAGGCGGCGCCTTCCAGAAGGAAGTCGAGGCGCGCCAGGTGATGGCGGTGCCGATGGTCTTCCTGAACAATGAGATGTTCGGTTCCGGCCGCATGATGATCGAAGAGATCGTCGCCAAGCTGGACAAGGGCGCCGGCGAACGCGACGCCGCCAAGCTGAATGCGAAAGAGCCGTATGACGTGCTGATCGTCGGCGGTGGCCCGGCCGGCTCGGCAGCCGCCGTGTACGCGGCCCGCAAAGGCATCCGCACCGGCATCGCCACCGGCCGCATGGGTGGCCAGGTGAACGACACGATGTCGATCGAGAATTACATCTCGGTGCTGGAAACCGACGGTCCAAAATTTTCAAGCGCGCTTGAAGCCCAGGTACGCCACTACGGCGTCGACATCATGACCCAGCAGGAAGCCGCGCAGCTGATCGCGCCGTCCGCGCCGGGCGAGCTGGTCGAGGTGCGCTTCGCCAACGGCGGTTCGCTGAAGTCGAGCACCGTGATCCTGTCGACCGGTGCGCGCTGGAGGAATGTCAACGTGCCGGGCGAGGAGCAGTACAAGAACGCCGGCGTGAACTACTGCCCGCACTGCGACGGCCCGCTGTACAAAGGCAAGCGCGTGGCCGTGATCGGCGGCGGCAACTCGGGCGTCGAAGCGGCGATCGACCTGGCCGGCATCGTCCAGCACGTGACCCTGATCGAGTTCGCGAACCAGCTGAAAGCGGACGCGGTGCTGGTCAACAAGTTGAACAGCCTGCCGAACGTGACCGTGCACGTGAACGCCCAGACCACCGAGATCCTCGGGGACGGCAAGAAGGTCAACGGCATCAGCTTCAAGGATCGCGTGTCGGGCGAAGACCGGCACGTGGAACTGGAAGGCGTGTTCGTGCAGATCGGCCTGGTGCCGAACACCGAATGGCTGAAGGGCAGCGTGGAACTGTCGCGCTTCGGCGAGATCGTGGTCGACGCCCACGGCCGCACCAATATCCCGGGTGTGTTTGCCGGCGGCGACGCCACCACCACGCCGTTCAAGCAGATCGTGATCGCGGCCGGCGACGGCGCCAAGTGCGCGCTGTCCGCTTTCGACTACCTGATCCGGATGCCGGTGGCGGTCGAAGCCGCGTAAACGGTAGCCGCGGCGGTATCGGCAGCGGTATCGGCAGCGGTATCAGGCAGGCACGCGGTCGAGGATCGCGTGCAGCTTGTCGAGGTCGAGCGGCTTGACCAGGTGATGGTCGAAGCCGGCGTCCCTGGTCCGGGCGCGGTCGCTCTCCTGGCCGTAGCCCGTCACCGCCACCAGCACCGCGTGCGCGGTTTCCGGCATGGCCCGCAGGCGGCGCGCCAGTTCGGCGCCGTCCATGTCGGGCAGGCCGATGTCGAGCAGGCAGACCTGGGGCGCGGTTTCACGCGCCCGCGCCAGCGCCCGGTGCGGACAGTGCTCGACCATCACCTCATGGCCGGAGGCTTCCAGCAGCATCGCCAAGGTATCCGCCGCGTCCTCGTTGTCGTCGACCACCAGGATGCGCAGCGCTCCGGTATTGGGTGCCGCCTCGCCGCCCGCCGGTCCCGGCGCCGCCGTGTGCCGTTCGGACAGGCGCGGCAGCGTCACCATGAAGCGGCTGCCCTTGCCGAGTCCCGGGCTCTCGCAGGCCACCGTCCCGCCGTGCAGCTCGACCAGGCTCCTGACCAGCGCCAGTCCCAGTCCCAGCCCGCCGGAGGCGCGGTCGGCGCTGCGTTCGGCCTGGGCGAACAGCTCGAAGGCGCGCGCCACTACTTCCGGCGCCATGCCGATGCCGTTGTCGCTCACCGCGATGCGCACCTGGCCGGCATCCGCCTCCACCTCGAGCCGCAAGCGGCCGCCTTCCTGGGTGTACTTGGCGGCGTTGTTGAGGATGTTCGCCAGCACCTGCACCAGGCGCTTCTTGTCACCGCATACGAGCACCTGCGCCGGCGGCAGCTGGACCTGCAGGTCCTGGTGCCGCGCCTGCACCAGCGGCGTCACCTGCTCGACCGCCTCGGCGGCAACCTGGCCGACGTCCAGCACCGCTTCCTCCAGTTCGACCAGGCCGCGCGTGACCCGCGAGACATCCAGCAGGTCGTCGATCAGTTCCGTCATGTGCCGCACCTGGCGGCCGATGATCTGGCTGGTGGTGCGCACCAGCGACTCGCTCGGCTGGGCGCGCTGCAGCAGGTCGGCCGCGGCGCCGATCGGCGCCAGCGGGTTGCGCAGTTCGTGCGCCAGCATCGCCAGGAATTCGTCCTTGCGGCGGTCCAGTTCCCTCAGCTTCTGTTCCGCCATCTTGCGCTCGGTGATGTCGCTGGCGGCGCCGATCCATTCCTCGATCTCGCCATCCGCACCGAACATCGGCACTGCGCGCGACAGCGTCCAGCCATGGCTGCCGTCGACCCGGCGCACGCGGTGCTCCAGTTCGAAGACGCGCTTGTTGCGGATCGCATCCTCGATCTCCGCGTGCACCAGCGGCTGGTCTTCCGGCGGAATGTAGTCGTCGAGCCAGAGGCGGCGCGGATCGGGGGTGTCCTTGATGAAGCCGCGGCCGTCGAGCTGTCGCAGCTCGCTCCAGTCGGGGCTCATGCGGTAGATGACGTCGGCCGAGGCGTGGGTGAGCGCCCGGAACCGGGCTTCGCTCTCGCGGATCGCCGCGGCCGCATGCACCCTTTCGGTGACGTCCGAGGTGGTATGCGAGATGCATAAAATGTGGCCGTCGCCGTCGAAGATCGGCGTGCTGACGGCATCCCAGAAGCGCTCCTCGAAGGCCACTTCGCCATTCGGCAGCAGCACGCGGATCGGATAGCGCTGCGCGGGCAGGGTGTCCGGCTTGCCGGTGGCGACCACCCGCGCCAGCGAATTCCGGAGTGCCGATTCGCCGGTATCGGTCGGATCGTCGGGGTTGCGGGGGAAGACTTCGAACAGGCTGACGCCGAGCATCTCCTCGCGCCTGCGCCCCGAGGCTTTCAGGAAGGCGTCGTTCACCGCGAGCACGGTCGCTTCCGGCGTCGGCGACAACAGGTAATTGCCGGTCGGGGAATGCCTGAAGACGGCTTCGAGAAGGGACGTGGAGAGCATGTGCTTGGTCGTTATGCCGGGTTTGTCCGTCATTGTAAAAGAAGCGCGTACCGGGACGGTGCGCGTTTAACATTGGGGCGCCGGCGGCCATCGTGGCTGCCTTGCCCGCCAACCGGAGATCCCATGACGTTTTTCGAATCGATCCAGACCTGCTTCCGCAAATACGCCACCTTCGAAGGAACGGCGTCGCGTTCGGAATACTGGTGGTTTTTCCTTTTCCTGTGCCTGGCAGCGGGCGTCTGCGGCGTATTCAGCGACAAGCTGCAAGTGATATTCAATCTCCTGACCCTGCTGCCTTCACTTGCAGCCGGCGCCCGGCGTTTGCATGACACCGACCGCAGCGGCTGGTGGCAGTTGCTGTTCTTCGTTCCGCTGGTTGGCTGGATCGTGCTGATCGTGTTCTGGGTGCAGGAGTCGCGTCCGAATCGCTACGATTCGGCGACGGTGTATGCTTGACTAGGCTGGTGGAGCAGGGACGTGGGAAAGCGCGCCGACCCGTGAGGACTCAGGGTAGCGTCGCCTGGAAACTGCAGATGCGGTAAAACTGCGGGGTCTGCAGCATCGCTCAGTGGAAGAACATGGGTGCCATGCCGCTCAGGGCATCGGTTTCCACCACCAGCCAGGTGGCGATGCTGATCAGTCCGACGTGGAGCGCGGTCCAGGTGGCGGGGAAGATGCGGATCATGATGAACCTCCAGGGCTATGCAGGTTGAGGGAGAATATGCTTCCATCATAGGTCGGCTGCTGCCTAGCAACTATCGGCGGGCAATCCGCCGAGTTGTAGGAAAACACCTTGTCGCTCTGTCTGAGCTTGCGCGAGCAGCTCTGGTGGCCCTCCTACGGTGACTGTAGGTTGCGTCCTATACCGGTCCAGTTCGGCCCATTCTAAAGTTGGGCCATCATGACCCGACACGAACCCAAACTCCTGCACAAAGGCCTGCTTGCGGTACGCCGCAACACCATCCGCCGGCTCCTGCATACCGTCTTCGGTATCGAACAGCTGCGCGACGGCCAGCAACGCGTGATCGACAGCGTCCTCGACGGCAAGGACACGCTGGCGATCATGCCTACCGGCAGCGGAAAATCGCTGTGCTACCAGATCCCCGCCCGCATCCTCGAAGGGATGACCATCGTCGTTTCCCCGCTCATCTCCCTGATGAAGGACCAGCTCGAAAAGCTGGACCAGATGGGCATCCGCGCCGTGCAGGTCAACAGCAGCCTGTCCGCCGAGGAAGAGCGCGAGGCGCTGGCCGCGATCGGCGAGAACCGCTGCGAGATCGTGTTCTGCACGCCCGAACGGCTGGTGATGGCGGAATTCGTGGAGACACTGAAGCAGGTGAAGATCGCCCTGGTGGTGATCGACGAAGCCCACTGCATCTCGCAATGGGGGCATGACTTCCGTCCGGCCTACCTCGAGATGGCCGGCGCGATCGACGCCCTGGACCGGCCGCCGGTGCTGGCCCTGACCGCCACCGCCACCGAGGACGTGGTCGAGGACATCGGCCGCCAGCTCGGCCGCCCGCGCATGAAGGTCATCAATACCGGCATCTACCGTCCGAACCTGCACTACCGTGTAATCCAGGTTACCAATCCTCAGGAAAAGCTGGAGGAAGCGCAGCGCCTGGTCCACGAAACCGAAGGCAAGGGCATCGTGTACGCCGCTACCGTCAAGTGCGCCGAAGAGATGTACCAGTTGCTGCAGGAGCAGGGCGAGTCGGTCACGATCTACCACGGCAAACTACCGTCCGCCGAGCGCAAGGCCAACCAGGACCTGTTCATGGACGACGAACGGCGCGTGATGGTGGCCACCAACGCCTTCGGCATGGGCATCGACAAGCCGGACACCCGCTTCGTCATCCACCTGCAGATTCCCGCCAACCTGGAAGCCTATTACCAGGAATCCGGACGCGCCGGGCGCGACGGCCAGGATGCCGAATGCACGCTGCTGTTCCTGCAGGACGACAAGCGGGTGCAGCAGTTCTTCCTGGTGAAGCACTACCCGAGCGCGGACGAGATCCGCGCCGTCTACGAAGCCGTGCGCGAACTGGCGGGCAAGGAGACCGCGACCCCGGAGCGCGTCGACGACGTCGCCGGCGAACTGGCAGGGCCGCACCTGAAGGTCTGCCTCAAGCTGCTGAAGGACGCGAAGCTGCTGCGCCAGTCGCGCAAGCTGGCCTATAACGTGACCGCCCAGGCGCCGAAGGAGAGCCTGTTCGCCGCCATGGCCGAGGTCTACCGCCAGAAGCAGGAGCGCGACCGCTGCGCCCTGGAGCAGATGGTCGGCTATGCCGTCAGCGGTTTCTGCCGCTGGAAGCTGCTGCTGGATTACTTCGGCGACGAGGTCGAAGGCTTCGAGAAGTGCTGCCGCTGCGATAACTGCCTGAACCCGCCGGCGGCCGTGCTCACGGAAGAGATCGAGATCCGTGACGACGAATTCGACCGCGAACCGGAGCCGGCGCCCGACCCCTCGACCGTCTTCGAAGCCGGCCTGCGCGTGAAGGTGCCGAAGTACGGCGAGGGCGTGGTGCTGGCCGCGGCCGGGGAGCAGGTGACGATCGAATTCCCTGACGGCGAACAGCGTTCCTTCGTGAAGGACTTCGTGGAGCGCCTAGGATGAGAAGTGCGATGAGGAGAGTGCATGGGTGACATGGTCGTCGTAAGGAAGGAGGGCCTGTACTGCGTACCAGGCGATTTCTACATCGACCCCTGGCGGCCGGTGGACCGGGCGGTCATCACCCATGCCCACGGCGACCACGCGCGCTGGGGGCACAAGCACTACCTGGCATCCAGCCAGAGCGTGAACATCCTGAAGTCGCGCCTGGGCGCCGACATCGATATCGACGGCCTGGCCTACGGCGAGCGCATCGTGCACAAGGGCGTGACGGTCTCGCTGCACCCGGCCGGCCACGTGCTGGGTTCCGCCCAGGTGCGGATGGAACACGAGGGCGAAATCTGGGTCGCGTCCGGCGACTACAAGGTCGAACCCGACAAGACCTGCGCGCCTTTCGAGGCCGTGCGCTGCCATACCTTCATCACCGAATCCACCTTCGGCCTGCCGATCTACCGCTGGGACCCGCAGCAGGAAGTCTTCGACGAGATCAACCGCTGGTGGCGCCGCAACGCCGAGGAAGGCCGCACCAGCGTGCTGTACGCCTATGCGTTCGGCAAGGCCCAGCGCGTGCTGTCCGGCCTGGATACCTCGATCGGGCCGATCGTCTGCCATGGCGCGGTCGAACCGCTGAACCGCGTCTACCGCGAGGGCGGCGTCGAACTGCCGCAGACCCAACTGGTCAGCGAGACCGGCAAGGAGGAGATGAAGCGCGCCCTGGTGCTGGCGCCGCCTTCCGCCGCCGGCTCGACCTGGACCCGGCGCTTCGGGGATTACAGCGACGCGTTTGCCAGCGGCTGGATGCTGCTGCGCGGGGCGCGCCGCCGGCGCGGCGTCGACCGCGGCTTCGTGCTGTCCGACCATGCCGACTGGCCCGGCCTGCTCGGCGCCATCGAAGCCACCGGCGCCCGGCAGGTCGTGGTCACCCACGGCTCGATTCCGGTGATGGTGCGCTGGCTGTGCCAGATCGGCCTGGATGCGAAGGCCTTCGATACCGAGTTCGGCGACGATGAGGCGACTGACGTCGCGTTATCGAACGACGAAGCCACCGGCTCGGCCGCGCCGGAGGAGGGCGGGAAGGAGGTGAAGGATGCGTGAATTCGCCCGCCTCTACGCCGACCTCGACGAGACCACCGCCACCAACCGCAAGCTCGAGGCCCTGCAGAACTACTTCGAGCACGCCGCGCCCGAGAACGCCGCCTGGGCGGTCTACTTCCTGGCCGGCGGCAAGCCGCGGCAGGCGGTGCCGACCAAGGTGCTGCGCGAGGCGGCCATCGCCTACGCCGGCCTGGACGAGTGGCTGTTCGAGGAATGCCACGCGGCGGTCGGCGACATGGCCGAGACCATCGCCCACATCCTGCCGGCGCCGAAGCGCCACAGCGACGTCGGCCTGGCGGTGTGGATGGAAGAGCGCATCGGACCGCTGCGCGGCGCCGACCCCGGCTTCATCCGCGAGAAGCTGTTCGAGTACTGGGACGAGCTGACCTGGCGCGAGCGCTTCCTGTTCGTCAAATTGATCGGCGGCGGCTTCCGGGTCGGCGTGTCGAAGCTGCTGGTGACGCGCGCGCTGGCCGCCATCGCCGCGGTCGACGCCAAGCTGATCGCCCAGCGCCTGATGGGCTGGACCGACGGCCGCGTGCGCCCGACCGCGGCCGGCTTCCTGCAGCTGATCGCGGCCCAGTCCGAGGACGAGCACAAGCTGCGCGGCGGCCAGCCCTATCCATTTTTCCTGGCCCACCAGCTGCAGGGCGAGCCCGGCGAACTGGGCGAGATGGCCGATTGGCAGGTCGAGTGGAAGTACGACGGCATCCGCGCCCAGCTGGTACGGCGCGGTGGCCAGAACTACCTGTGGTCGCGCGGCGAGGACCTGATCACCGAGCGCTTCCCGGAGCTGGCCGCATTGAGCCTGCCGGAAGGGACGGTGGTCGACGGCGAAGTCTTGATCTGGCTTGATGCCGACGCGCCGGCGCCGTTTGCCGACCTGCAGAAGCGCATCGGCCGCAAGACCTTGAGCAGCAAGCTGCTGGCCGAGCTGCCGGCGGTGCTGCTGGCCTACGATCTGCTGGAACTGGACGGCGTCGACCTGCGCAGCCTGCCCCAGCACGAGCGGCGCGCACTGCTGGAGACCCTGGTAACCGGCGTCGCCAAGCCGCAGCTGCGCATCTCGCCGCTGGTGACGGCCGATACCTGGGACGACCTGGCCGGCCTGCGCGAAGAGTCTCGCGCGCGCGGCGTCGAAGGCATGATGTTGAAGGCGAGGCAAGCCCGGTATGGCGTTGGCCGCACCAAGGATGTCGGCACCTGGTGGAAGTGGAAGATCGATCCCTACGCCGTCGACGCCGTGCTGATCTACGCCCAGCCGGGCAGCGGCCGCCGTGCCTCCCTGTACACCGACTACACCTTCGCCGTGTGGGACGGGGAGGGCGAGCAGCGCCGGCTGGTGCCGTTCGCGAAAGCGTATTCCGGCCTGACCGATGCCGAGATCCGCCAGGTCGACGCCACCATCCGCCGCACCACGGTCGAGAAATTCGGGCCGGTGCGTTCCGTGAAGCCGACCATGGTGTTCGAGCTGGGCTTCGAAGGCATCGCGCTGTCGCCGCGCCACAAGGCGGGCATCGCGGTGCGCTTCCCGCGCATCCTGCGCCGCCGCGATGACAAGGCGGTGGAGGAGGCGGACACCCTCGACACGCTCAAAGGGCTGCTGCTGGCAGCGTCGCCATGAGCAAGTCGCAAGCCGAGCAGGCCATCGATGCCTGGTTCGCGGCGCGTGGCTGGAAAGTCTTTCCCTTCCAGCGCGCCGTATGGAAGGCCGCGCTGGCCGGCCAGTCCGGCCTGCTGCATGCGAACACGGGCGCCGGCAAGACCTATGCGGTCTGGTTCGCCGCGATGCTGAGGGGCGCAAACCGCTCGCGCCGCGACCGCACCGGCCTGCGCGTTTTGTGGATCACGCCGATGCGTGCGCTGGCCGCCGATACCCAGCGCTCGCTCGAAGTCTCGGCCGCGGAACTCGGCGCCGCGAGTCCGGATGCCATCGGCGTATGGACCCTGGGCGCGCGCACCGGCGACACCGGCTCCGCCGAGCGCGCGCGCCAATCGAAAAGCCTGCCGGGCGCGCTGATCACGACGCCGGAATCGCTGTCGCTGCTGCTTTCGCACGCGGCCGCGCGCGATCAGTTCAAGCATCTCGACATGATCATCATCGACGAGTGGCACGAACTGATGGGCAGCAAGCGCGGGGTGCAGGTGCAGCTGGCGCTGGCGAGATTACGGCGCTGGAATCCGGAACTGGTCGTGTGGGGCCTGTCGGCGACCATGGGCAATCTGCAGGAGGCGCGCCATGTGTTGCTTGGCACCGAGTCCGATGAAGCAAAGGGCGTGCTGGTCGAAGGGGACCTGAAGAAGCAGATCGTGGTCGACTGCCTGATCCCGGAAAACGTCTCGCGCTTTCCCTGGGGCGGCCACCTGGGCCTGCAGATGCTGCAGCCGGTGATCGACGAGATCGAGAAGCACGAGGCCACGCTGGTCTTCACCAACACGCGCTCGCAGTCCGAGGTGTGGTACCAGAACCTGATCGAGGCCCGCCCGGACTGGGCCGGCCTGGTGGCCCTGCACCACGGCTCGCTCGACCGCGAGGTCAGGGAGTGGGTCGAGGGCGGCCTGAAACGCGGCGAGCTGAAGGCCGTGGTCTGCACCGCCAGCCTGGACCTCGGCGTGGACTTCCTGCCGGTCGAGCGCGTGCTGCAGGTCGGCAGCGCCAAGGGCATCGCGCGCCTGCTGCAGCGGGCCGGGCGCAGCGGCCACGCGCCGGGGCGGATCTCGCGCGTGACCCTGGTGCCGACCAACAGCCTGGAATTATTGGAAGCGGCCGGCGCCAGGCGCGCGGTGGAGAGCCGCCGCATCGAGGCGAGGCTGGTGCCGAACAAGCCCTTCGACGTGCTGGTGCAGCACCTGGTGACGGTGGCGCTGGGCGGCGGTTTCCGCTCCGACGAGCTGTACGAGGAAGTGACGAGCGCCTGGTCCTACCGCAAGCTCACGAAGGAAGAATGGCAGTGGGCGCTGGACTTCGTCGCGCATGGCGGCGCCAGCCTGTCCGTGTATCCCGAGTACCGGCGCGTGCTGCCGGACGAGGAGGGCGTCTACCGGGTGCCGGACGCCGCCATCGGCCGCCGCCACCGGATGAGTATCGGCACCATCGTCTCGGATGCGCAGATGCAGGTGAAGTACATGAGCGGCGGACGGATCGGCAGCGTCGAGGAATCCTTCATCGGGCGCCTGAAGCCGGGCGACCACTTCCTGTTCAGCGGCCGCATCCTGGAACTGGTGCGGGTGCACGAGATGACGGCCTACGTGAAGCGCAGCACCAGCACCAAGGGCGCGATCAGCCGCTGGAACGGCACCAAGATGCCGCTCAGTTCCGAGCTGGCCCATGCCGCGCTGGAAGAGCTGCGCCTGGCGGCCGAGGGCAGGTACGAGGGGCCGGAGATGCGCGCCCTGCGGCCGCTGCTGGAGATCCAGGAACGCTGGTCGGCCCTGCCCAGCAGCGACGTGCTGGTGGTCGAGAGCATGAAGAGCAGGGAAGGTTATCACCTGTTCGTCTATCCCTTCGCCGGGCGCTCGGTGCACACCGGCCTGGCCTCGCTGCTGGCCTTCCGCGTGGGGCGCATCCTGCCCTCGACCTTTTCGGTGGCCGTCAACGACTACGGCTTCGAGCTGCTGGCGCCGGAGCCGGTCGACTGGGCCCGCATGTTCGCCGGCGAGACCGGCCTTGATGTCGCCCTGTTCGATACCTCCCGCCTGCTGGAGGACGTGCTCGACAGCCTGAACGCGACCCAGCTGTCGCAGCAGCGCTTCCGCGAGGTGGCGCGCATCGCCGGGCTGGTATTCCAGGGCTATCCGGGCCAGCACAAGTCGATGCGCCAGGTGCAGGCATCGTCGTCGCTGTTCTTCGAAGTCTTCCGCAAGCACGACAGCGGCAACCTGCTGCTGACCCAGGCCGAGCGCGAGGTGCTGGAGCAGGAACTGGAGCTGACCCGGCTGCGCGACACCCTGCTCGAACTGCATGCGCGCCGCCTGGCCTGGCGCGAGGTCAAGCGCGCCACGCCCTTTGGCTTTCCGCTGATGGTCGAACGCTTCCGCGAAAAGGTCTCGACCGAGAAGCTGTCCGACCGCGTGGCGCGCATGGTGCGGGAACTGGAAAAGGCGGCCGCGGCATGAGCGCGACGCAGATGGCGGGCGCGCTGGCGCTCGAGTTGAAAGGAGAGCAGCTGGTCCTGCTGCCGCAGAAGGCCGCGTTCTGGCCGCGCGAGCGCATGCTGGTCATCGCCGACATCCACTTCGGCAAGGCGGCGACCTTCCGCTCGCTCGGTATCCCGGTGCCGAAAGGGACGACCAGCGAGAACCTGCAGGCCCTCGACGAGCTGGTCGAACTGACCGGCGCCCGGCACGTGCTTTTCCTCGGCGACTTCCTGCATGCGCGCGCGGCCCATGCGGCCAGTACCCAGGCGGCGATGCTGGCCTGGCGCCGGCGGCGTTGCGAGCTGGTGCTGACCCTGGTGCGCGGTAACCACGACAGGCATGCCGGCGATCCGGCCGCCCAGCTCGGCATCGACCTGGTCGACGAGCCATATACCGTCGGGCCGTTCTCCTTTTGCCACCATCCCGACATCGATGCGCCCGGCTATGTGCTGGCCGGCCACGTGCATCCGGTGTATGTGCTGGCGACGCGCTTCGATGCCCTGCGCCTGCCCTGTTTTATCGCCGGGCCGCATCGCATGATTCTTCCTTCCTTTGGTGCATTTACTGGTGGACATGCGATGCGCCTGGCGCCGGATGAGCGTGTCTGGGTCAGCTCAGGCGAGGCCGTGCACAGCGTTCGTTAGCGCACCGAGCCACGGCCGCGTGCGGCGTAAGCTGGCCATATTGATAATTCGCGCGCTGGAGGACATCATGGCAACAACCCGACAGACACTGGCCGCGGCAGTGGTTGCCGCGCTCCCTCTCTTCACGGCAGCTGTACCGGTTCCGGTGCAGGCCCAGGACCATCCGCGGGCCCGCGCGATGGAGCCGCGCATCGAAGGCTTCAACGTCAACGAGCTGCGCCGCATCGAGCCGGGCGCCGAGCTGAACTTCGAGGTCTACGGCACGCCGGGCGGCAGCGCCACCGTGCGCATCGACGGCGCCACCCGCAACCTGAACCTGACCGAAACCCGCCCCGGCACCTACCAGGGCACCTATACGATCGGCGTGCACGACCGTATCCGTCCGGACAGCTCGATCACCGCCAACCTACGCGTGAACGGCATGGTCAGGACCCAGGCGCTGGCGGCGACCATCGTGCGCGTGCCGGACCGCGTATCTCCCGGCGACCGCGAGATGGCGGCGGCCCCGGTGGTCCGCACCTTCGACGTGCGCGGCAGCGACGACCTCGGCCCCGGCAACGAGCTGAAGTTCACCGTGGTCGGCACGCCGGGCTCCAAGGTCGAGGTCCAGATCGCCGGCACGAAGGGCATCTTCACCCTGCCCGAAGTGCGTCCGGGCGAGTACGCCGGCCTGTACACGATCCGCCGCGGCGACAATATCGCACCGGACGCGTCCGTGACGGCGACCATCCGGGCTAACGGACGCTATTCGACCGCGACCCTGGGCCAGCCGCTGCTGGCAGGCGGGCGCATCCGCGACGACCGCATGGACGACCGCCGCGAGGATCGCCGTTCCGGCGACAGCCAGCGCGTGGCGCGCTATTGCACCAACTGCGCGACGGTGGAATCGGTGAACGTGATCCAGGGCGAAGCCGGCGCGGCCGGAACCCTGGGCGGCGCCGCGGTCGGCGGCCTGCTGGGCAACCAGGTCGGCAGCGGCAGCGGACGCACGGCGGCGACGGTGGCCGGCGCGGTCGGCGGCGCCATCGCCGGACGTGCGGTCGAGCGCAATGCCCGCGCCCCGCGCTACGAGGTGGTGGTGCGTTACGAAAACGGTGCGACCCAGTCGATTCGCTACGATAACGACCCGGGCTTCCGCGCCGGCGAGCAGGTGCGGGTGACGGATGGCGTGCTGACGCGGGATTGATCGCGCTCAGGCCAGAAATGACAAAGCCGGCTCCGCATGAGCCGGCTTTTTTTCGGCGGGACTTCCGGGCTTCAGACCGCGGCCAGCACCTGGCCGTCGCCCGAGGATTCGGCGTCCGCCTTGTGCTTGGCATTCTGCTTGGCGCGCGAGCGCGAGGGCGGCAGGCGGCGCAGGGTCTTGAGCGCTTCCGGATCCTTGATGCCGATGGTGCGCTGGTCCACGGTGATCAGGCCGATCTCGTTGAAGGCCGACAGCGTACGGCTGACGGTTTCGAGGGTGAGGCCGAGATAGCTGCCGATTTCGTGGCGCGTCATGCGCAGGTTGAACAGTTTGCTCGAATAGCCCATCGCGGCAAAGCGCTCGGCCAGCGAGATCAGGAAGCGGGCCACCCGCGCTTCCGCCGACAGCGCGCCGAGCATGCCGATCATGGCCTGTTCGCGCACCAGTTCGCGGCTCATCACCCCATACATCAGGTTCTCGAGCTCGGCGTGCACCCTCCCCAGGGCCGTGAGCTTTTTGAACGGGACGAGGATCAGGTCGCAGTCCGACAGGGCGACCGCTTCCGACGCGTAATGGCGCGTGTGGATGCCGTCGACACCGAGCATGTCGCCCTTCATGGGGAAGCTCAGCACCTGTTCGTTGCCGAATTCGTCGATCAGCACCGTTTTCAGGAAGCCGGAATTGACGATGTACAGGGTGTCGAAGGCCTGGCCGATCGTGTGCACACGCTGGCCGGTCTTGAACTGTACGTGCTGGAACAGGAGTTCCTCCGTGTTCATCGATACGGCGGCCGGGATATGGAGCAGGTCGCAGACCTCTTTCAGGTTGGACCACAGGCGACCCTGGCGCTGGCGCCCGGCCTCCATCTGTGACGAGTGCAGGGTCGATGGGGAGGGGTTGCGTTGTTCTGACATTGGCTGGGACTGCATACTCATCTCCAGGTTTGTGAAAACACTGTTTCAGGCGGCTCAATGCGGAGAATGGACCGCAAGCAAGTCGAAACGCTGAAGTCAGTATGCCAACACGAGTTCGGCATTCATATCAGCAACGGCTGAATGTGTAGGTAGGAAGGGGAGTCAGACTGTAGGAAATTTCTTAATGTCTGGGCTCAGTTCCGAGTGGAGCAAGGGCATGCCCGTGTAGGAAGGGCGGGAGGAAGAGGACGTCTCATGCGCGCCACGCGGACGGTGGCGGGCACCAATGGCCTGGCAGCGGGTCAAAATGTGTTTATGCGGCGCTCACGCCTTCATGGGCGCCAGCAGGCGGTGCGCGACCGCATACTGGACCATCTCGGACAGCGAGGTCATGCCCATCTTCTGCATGATCCGGGTCTTGTGGGTGCTGACCGTCTTCACGGACAGGTGCAGGTTGTTGGCGATCTCGGTGATCGACTTGCCGCCGACGAGCAGGGAAAATACTTCGAATTCGCGGTCCGAGAGCTGCTTGTGCAGCAGCTGCTCGTTCGGCGCCATGATGTTCAGCGCCAGCTGCTCGGCCACTTCGGTACTGATATAAGGACGGCCCGAAGCGACCTTGCGGATCGCGCCGACCAGCTGGGTGCCGGCGCTTTCCTTGGTCAGGTAGCCCTGGGCGCCGGCGCGGATCGCACGCACCGCATACTGTTCCTCCTCGTGCATGGTGAGGATCAGGATGGCCAGCTTGGGCGCCTCGCTGCGCACCTGGCGGATCAGGTCGACGCCGCTGCGTCCCGGCATCGACAGGTCCAGCAGCAACAGGTCGAAGCCGCCCTGGCGCACCAGCGACAGGACTTCGAAACCGTTGATGGCCTCGCCGACGATCTCGATATCGAGTGCGCCGTCGAGGATGCGCTTGAGGCCTTCGCGCATGATGGTATGGTCGTCAGCGATGACTATGCGAATCATGGGGCTTCCCTGTGAGTGCAATACGGATGCGGTTGCCACGCTACCACATTGCAAGATAACAAACAGTATTATTTTTGGAATAAGGTCATGCCCTGAGGAGATGGTTCAGGTGCCCGGCTCGCGGATCAGGCGGTGCACCAGTACCGGCTTGCTGGTCTGGGACAGCACCTTGTTCGTCACGCTGCCGAGCAGCAACTGGCCCCAGCCGCTGCGGCCGTGCGAGCCCATGAAGATCAGGTCGCAGTGTTGTTGTTCTGCCACGTCGACGATCTTCAGCGCGGCCGAGTCGGAGAACGCGGTCATGCAGGAGTGCTTCAGCCCGCAGTTGTCGCAGGAGCGCATGATCTTGCCCATGTATTCCTCGCCCGTGCGCCGCATCTGCGCAATGTATTCCTCTTCGCTGGGGTAGGACGGCGGGATGATTTCGACATACACGGGGTACTGGTAGTCGGGCGCGACGAACAGCGCCAGCACTTCGGCGCCCATCTGTTGCGCGAACTGTACGCCGGCGCAGGCGGTGTGCTGGGACACCGCGGAACCGTCGGTGGTGATCAGAATTTTCTGGTACATGGTGAGCCCTCCCTCACGTCACGTTACCTTTGTATTGTAGTCCTCGTTTTCATCCTTAGCAGATCGTAAATGATTGATCTTGCTCAGTGATATGTTCGCTTGCCTGCGCGAAAACAACGAATGTCACAAAAGGCGGTGCGATAAAAAAATACAACACTTGCTTGGTGAAAATATTCAGAAACTGGTGGAAATAATTGTCGCGGAACTAAGTTTACGATCCCAATCGACAACGGCCCCTGTTCCGAGATTTACCTACGGCAACCACACTGCTACACTCGTGCAATACCCCAGACCGTCCGTATCGACGGCAGCAAGCACAGCACACAGTACAGATCATCGCGACATTTACACATTATGGAGAAGCAGGGACTATGACCGACGCCGCTGACGATTTCGACGCATTATTCGAGGAAGTGGCAGCGCAGCGAGCCAGCGCGCCCGCTCCCGCACCGGCTCCGGCGCCCGAGCCCGCCGCCGGCGGCGACAGTGGGGACGACGACGACCTCGAAGCCCTGTTCGACCAGGTCGCATCGAGCTCCGCGCCCGCCGCCGCCGCGGCCCCCGAGGCCGCGCCCGCCGCCGCCGCCGCCGCAAGCGTGGCGACCGGCCATGAAGGCACCGACGACCCGGATGGCCAGATGATGTACGCCCGCCTCGGCAGCATCGTGCGCATCATGCACGATTCGCTGCGCGAACTTGGCTACGACAAGGCGCTCACCGAGGCTTCGTCCCAGATCGTCGACGCCCAGGACCGCCTGGAATACGTCGCGACCCTGACCGAGCAGGCCGCCAACAAGGTGCTGAACACCCTGGACGACGGCATGCCGGCCCAGGACCAGCTGTCCAAGCAGGCCAAGGACATGGAAGGCCGCTGGGCCGACCTGTTCGCGGGCAAGCTGTCGATCGAGCAGTTCAAGGCGCTGGCCGGCGATTCGCGCGGCTTCGCCCAGGCGGTGTCGGAAGCCACCGAAGCCGAGAAGGCGCGCCTGCTCGAGATCATGATGGCGCAGGACTTCCAGGACATCACCGGCCAGCTGATCAAGAAGGTGGTCAAGATCACGCAGACCGTCGAGAACGAACTGGCGCAGCTGCTGCGCGACAGCGCACCGGCCGAGGTCAAGGAAAAGCTGGCGCAGAAGCAGGCCGCCCAGGAACAGGAAAAGCCTGCGGAACTGATGCAGGGTCCGTCGGTGCCGTCCGCCGCGCTGGACCAGGATAGTGTCGATGACCTTCTTGCCGATCTGGGATTCTAATGGATGAGATGCTCAAGGATTTCGTCGTCGAGGCGCTGGATCTGTCGACCAACGTCGAAGAGCACCTGCTCCTTCTCGAACGCGATCCGGATAACAAGGAAACGCTGAACGCGGTGTTCCGCTCGTTCCACACCATCAAGGGTGGCGCGGGCTTCATGGGACTGCCCGCGCTGGTGACCGCCTGCCACCTGACCGAGAACCTGTTCGACGCCTTGCGCACCGGCGCGGCGCCGGTCACGCCGTCGGCTATCGAGGCCTCGCTGCAGGCCTCCGGCTTCGTCGCCGACCAGCTCAACGACCTGAACAACGGCACGCCGCCCGAGCAGCTGGCCTCGATGCCGGCCGACCTCGAGCGCATGCTGAAGGATGCGATCGCCGGCAAGGATGCGCCGAAAGCCGCGCCCGCCGCCGCTCCGGCCGCTGCGCCGGTGGCGGCCGCCGCGCCGGTGACGGCCGCTGCGCCGGCAGCCGCGGCGATCGGTGAGGACGGCCTGGATTGGGAAGCCATGTACATGGCGGTCGTGCCGCCGGGCAGCTACACCCCGGCCGCGGGCCAGGAAGCCGCGCCGGCCGCCGCAAGCGCCGTGACGGCTCCGGCGGCCGCCGCGGAAGCTGCCCCGGCCAGGTCCGGCTGGGACGGCATCGAGCGCCGTGGCGCCGAGAAGCCGGCGCAAAACGCCGCCGCCAAGGCCGACGAAAGCATCCGTATCGACGCGGTCAAGCTGGACGCGCTGCTGGAAGTGGCGGGCGAATCGGTGCAGGCCGCGAACCAGGCCGCCGTGCTGCTCGAGCGCCTGTCGCAGTTCAAGTTCGAAGGCCAGGCCGCCACGCTGATGGCGACCCTGACCGAGACCCTGGAACGCGCCTCGCGCTACTCGACCGAGCTGCAGCGCGCCACGCTGGCGACCCGCATGCAGCCGGTGGGCCGCCTGTTCCAGAAGTTCCCGCGCCTGGTGCGCGAGCTGGCCAAGGACCTCGGCAAGGAAGTCGAGCTGACCATCGAAGGCGCCGAGACCGAAGTCGACCGCGTGGTGGTGGACAGCCTCTACGACCCGCTGGTGCACATGCTGCGCAATGCGCTGGACCACGGCGTCGAAGGTCCGGAAGACCGCGTCGCCAACGGCAAGCCGGCCAAGGCCTACATCCTGCTGAAAGCCTGGCAGGAAGCCAACAGCGTCATGATCGTGCTGCAGGACGACGGCCGCGGCATGGATCCGTCCAAGCTGCGCAAGAAGGCGATGGAGAAGGGCCTGATCACCGAGCACCAGGCGACCTCGGACGACGAGGCCTACCAGTTGGTCTTCCTGCCGGGCTTCTCGACCAAGGAAGTGGCGTCGTCGGTCTCGGGCCGCGGCGTCGGCATGGACGTGGTCAAGACCGCGGTCGAGAAGAACCGCGGCGCGATCCGCATCGATTCCAGGCTCGGCGCCGGCACCAAATTTTCGATCCGCCTGCCGATCGAACTGTCGATCGTGCCGACCATGCTGGTGTCGACCTCGGGCGCCCAGCTGGCGCTGCCGATGGCGGTGGTCGAGCGCGTGGTCGAGCTGCCGGAAACCTTCATGCAGGTCGGCGGCGCCCCGGTGCTGAAGGACCAGGGCCGTCCGCTGCCGGTGCGTTCGCTGGCGGCTTCGCTGGGCTACGAGGAGTGCTCGGAGCGCGTCGGCATCGTCATCAACGCGCCCCAGCCCTACATCATCGCGGTGGAAGCGGTGGACGGCACGGCCGACCTGGTGATCAAGCCGATGACGGCCCTGCACGTCGAGGGCATCACCGGTACCGCGCGCTCCGCCGAGGGTTCGCTGGTGCTGGTCGTGGGCCTGTCCTTCCTGATGGACGGCTGCCGCTCGAGCGTGCGCCTGGCTGCATAAAGCAACACGAAAACAAAGCCAAGAAAAGCCTGCGCATACTCTGCGCGGGCTTTTTTTATTTGCAAACATGCTATTGGCTGCAAATTAAATTTGCATGCGGATGAGCCGGTTGAAATAATCTTGCCGAAGGCCCGGGCTGACGCACTGCACAAATATGGCATAATCAAAGACCATGCCCGCATAAGGCGGTTGTTCAAGTGGATAGCTAGCGATTGAAATCATGTTAAAGACGCTCTACGACAAACTCTGGGATTCGCACGTCGTGCGTGCCGACGCGGACGGCACCACCGTGCTCTATATCGACCGTCACCTGGTTCACGAAGTGACCAGCCCGCAAGCCTTCGAAGGCCTGCGCGTGGCGGATCGCCCGCTATGGCGCACCTCCGCCAACCTTGCCGTAGCCGACCATAACGTGCCGACCACCGACCGCAGCCACGGCATCGCGGACCCGACCTCGCGCCTGCAGGTCGAGACCCTCGACAGCAATGCGAAGGCCTTCGGCGTCACCTACTTCAACATGAACGACAAGCGCCAGGGCATCGTCCACGTGATCGGCCCGGAGCAGGGCGCCACGCTGCCCGGCATGACGGTGGTCTGCGGCGACTCGCACACCTCGACCCACGGCGCCTTCGGCTGCCTGGCGCATGGCATCGGCACCTCCGAAGTCGAACACGTGATGGCCACGCAAACCCTGCTGGCGAAGAAGTCGAAGGCGATGCTGGTGCAGGTCGACGGCGCGCTGCCGGCCGGCGTCACCGCCAAGGACATCGTGCTGGCCGTGATCGGCAAGATCGGCACCGCCGGCGGCACCGGCTACGCGATCGAGTTCGCCGGCTCGACCATCCGCTCGCTGTCGATGGAAGGCCGGATGACGGTCTGTAACATGGCGATCGAAGCGGGCGCGCGCGCCGGCATGGTGGCGGTCGACGACACCACCATCGACTACGTCAAGGGCCGCCCGTTCGCGCCCGTCGGCCCGCAGTGGGAGCAGGCGGTCGCCTACTGGCGCAGCCTGCACACCGACCCGGGCGCGAAGTTCGACATGGTCGTGACCCTGGACGCGGCCGAGATCCGCCCGCAGGTCACCTGGGGCACCTCGCCCGAGATGGTGACCACGGTCGACGGCCGCGTGCCCGATCCGGACAAGGAACGCGATCCGGTCAAGCGCGACGCGATGGAAAAGGCGCTGGTCTACATGGACCTCAAGCCGAATACGCCGATCGAGGACATCCGCATCGACAAGGTCTTCATCGGCTCCTGCACCAACTCGCGCATCGAGGACCTGCGCGCCGCCGCCGCCGTGGTGCGCGGCCGCCAGCGCGCCTCCAACGTCAAGCTGGCGATGGTGGTGCCGGGTTCCGGCCTGGTGAAGGAACAGGCCGAGCGCGAAGGACTCGACAAGATCTTCAAGGCCGCCGGCTTCGAATGGCGCGAGCCGGGCTGCTCGATGTGCCTGGCCATGAACGCCGACCGCCTCGATCCGGGCGAGCGCTGCGCCTCGACCTCGAACCGTAACTTCGAAGGCCGGCAGGGGCAGGGCGGACGTACCCACCTGGTGTCGCCGGCGATGGCGGCGGCGGCGGGGATCGCGGGCCACTTCGTCGACGTGCGCGCACTATAAAATTGAATTCGTCGGCGCCATCCGCGCCGGAAACGAACCGTAACCTAGCCGGCCGGGGTCGATCATCCTGGCCGGATCATGACATCAATATTAGGGATACCATGAAAAAAGTACTCGCTCTCGCACTCATCGCATTCGTTGTCACTGGCTGCAATACCATCTCCGGCGTCGGCAAGGACGTGCAGAAGGTTGGCCAGGTGATTACTGGCGCGGGCGGGAAATAATTTTGATAGGCATACGCCGCGAACTTCGGGGTCAGAGCCCTTTTAAAGGCAACACCGGGCTCTGACCCCTGCGGCACTGACCCCGCTGACTAGCAGTTGGAAGCAGACCATGGACAAATTCACCGTACAAGAAGGACTGGTGGCGCCGCTCGACCGCGCCAACGTCGACACCGACGCCATCATCCCCAAGCAGTTCCTCAAGTCGATCCGCCGTACCGGCTTCGGCCCCAACCTGTTCGACGAGTGGCGTTACCTCGACCATGGCGAGCCGGGCATGGACAATTCGAAGCGCCCGCTGAATCCGGATTTCGTGCTGAACCAGCCGCGCTACCAGGGCGCCTCCATCCTGCTGGCCCGCAAGAACTTCGGCTGCGGCTCCTCGCGCGAGCACGCGCCCTGGGCCCTGCAGCAGTTCGGCTTCCGCGCCATCGTCGCGCCGAGCTTCGCCGACATCTTCTTCAACAACTGCTACAAGAGCGGCCTGCTGCCGATCGTGCTGAACGAACAGCAGGTCGACCACCTGTTCAACGAGGTCAAGGCCTTCCCCGGCTTCAAGCTGGTGGTCGACCTCGAGCAGCAGGTGATCCGCACGCCGGACGGCAAGCTGGCCTTCGAATTCGCGATCGACGAGTTCCGCAAGTACTGCCTGCTGAACGGCCTGGACGACATCGGCCTGACCCTGCGCCACGCCGACGAGATCCGCGCCTTCGAGGAACGCCATCTGCGCGCCCAGCCCTGGCTCGCCAACACGATCTAAGCAAGGAATCACATGAAGATTGCAATCCTGCCGGGCGACGGCATCGGTCCCGAGATCACGGCCCAGGCGGTCAAGGTCCTGAACGCGCTGGACGAGCGCTTCGAGCTGGAGAGCGCGGAGGTCGGCGGCGCCGGCTACGCGGCCCACGGCCATCCGCTGCCGCCCGCCACCCTGGCGCTGGCCAAGGCCGCCGACGCGGTGCTGTTCGGCGCCGTCGGCGACTACAAGTACGACAGCCTGGAGCGCGCGCTGCGTCCGGAACAGGCCATCCTCGGCCTGCGCAAGGAACTCGGCCTGTTCGCCAACCTGCGTCCGGCGATCCTGTATCCGGAACTGGCGGGCGCCTCGACCCTGAAGCCGGAAGTCGTGTCCGGCCTGGACATCCTGATCATCCGCGAACTGACCGGCGACATCTATTTCGGCAAGCCGCGCGGCGTGCGCGAGTGCCCGGACGGTCCCTTCGCCGGCCAACGCGAAGGCTTCGACACCATGCGCTATGCGGAAGGCGAGATCCGCCGCATCGCCCACGTCGCCTTCCAGGCCGCCCGCAAGCGCGGCTCGCGCGTGACCAGCGTCGACAAGGCCAACGTCCTGGAAACCTTCCAGTTCTGGCGCGACATCGTCACCGAAGTGCACAAGGACTACCAGGACGTCGAACTCGAACACATGTACGTCGATAACGCGGCGATGCAGCTGGTGCGCGCGCCGAAGAAGTTCGACGTCATCGTTACCGGCAATATGTTCGGCGACATCCTGTCGGACGCGGCCGCGATGCTGACCGGCTCGATCGGCATGCTGCCCTCGGCCTCGCTGGATGCGAACAACAAGGGCCTGTACGAGCCTTCGCACGGCTCGGCGCCCGACATCGCCGGCAAGGGCGTCGCGAATCCGCTGGCGACCATCCTGTCGGCCGCGATGATGCTGCGCTTCTCGCTCGGCAAGCCGGAACAGGCGGACCGCATCGAGAACGCGGTCAAGGCCGTGCTGGCCCAGGGCCTGCGCACGCCCGACATCTTCGAGGAAGGCACGACCCGTGTCGGTACCGAACAGATGGGCGATGCGGTGGTCAACGCATTGGCATGAAGTAGCGTTAATTGATATTCATCGTGGGCACGGCGTGCCCACCCTACGGTAGGGTGGGCTCTCCGAGCCCACGGCAACACAGATAAAGAGGGATTTGAAATGAAACTAGTTGGTCTGGTTGGTTGGCGCGGCATGGTCGGCTCGGTCCTCATGAAGCGCATGCAGGACGAAGGCGATTTCGACCACATCGAACCGGTGTTCTTCACCACCTCGAACCCGGGCGGCGCGGCGCCGGCCATGGCGAAGAACGAGACCAAACTGAAGAGCGCCACCGACATTGCCGAGCTGTCGAAGTGCGAGATCATCATCTCGTGCCAGGGCGGCGACTACACCACCGAAGTCTTCCCGCAGCTGCGCGCGGCCGGCTGGAACGGCTACTGGATCGACGCCGCCTCGACCCTGCGCATGAACGACGACGCCGTCATCGTGCTCGACCCGGTCAACCTGAACGTCATCAAGGATGCGATGACGCGCGGCGTGAAGAACTTCGTCGGCGGTAACTGCACCGTGTCCTGCATGCTGATGGGCCTGGGCGGCCTGTTCAAGAACGACCTGGTCGACTGGATGACTTCGATGACCTACCAGGCGGCATCGGGCGGCGGCGCCCAGCACATGCGCGAACTGCTGACCCAGTTCGGCACCATCAACGGCGCGGTGAAAAACCTGCTCGACGATCCGGCCTCGGCCATCCTCGAGATCGACCGCACCGTGCTGGCGACCCAGCATGGCATGTCGGCCGACGAGACCAGGCAGTTCGGCGTGCCGCTGGGCGGCAACCTGATCCCCTGGATCGACAAGGACCTGGGCAACGGCCAGTCGAAGGAAGAGTGGAAGGGCGGCGCCGAGACCAACAAGATCCTCGGCCGGGGAACCTCAGTCAGCGGCAAGCCGGGCGCGGCACCGATCATCCCGGTGGACGGCCTGTGCGTCCGCATCGGCGCGATGCGCTGCCACTCGCAGGCACTGACCATCAAGCTGAAGAAGGACGTGCCGCTGGACGAGATCAACGACATCATCGCGGGCGACAACCAGTGGGTGAAGTTCGTGCCGAACACCCGCGAAGACTCGGTGCGCGACCTGACCCCGGCCGCCGTCACCGGCAGCCTGACCATCCCGGTCGGCCGCGTGCGCAAGATGTCGATGGGTCCGGAATACATCTCGGCCTTCACCGTCGGCGACCAGCTGCTGTGGGGCGCGGCCGAACCGCTGCGCCGCATGCTGCGTATCGTGCTGGACAAGTAATTCCGGCCGGCGCGGGTAGAATAGGGCGGTTTCGGCCGCCCGCGACAAGGCGGCTTCGGCCGCCTTTTTCGTTGTAGTCTCCATTGCAAGAGGTGCTAACGAAATGTCATGGTTTGACCCAAAAAACATCAGTTGCGTGAATAGAGCGTCTACATATCTCACGGGCTGTGAATGTTTCCTCCCGCAGAGCTTGCATGCCATAATGCATGATGCTATGTTGCTGTGACCTCCGGGCAACTTTTGCGGCCCGCTCAACTCACCCAGTCGAATTATGCATTCCACTCACCGTCCCTCGATGAAGTCGTCCGCGCTGAAGAAGCTCACCGCGGCGGTCGCCAGTGCGTTGGTCCTGAGCTCGGCCGCGCACGCGGCAGGCCTCGGCAAACTCACCGTGCTGTCCGCGCTCGGCCAGCCCCTGCGTGCCGAAATCGAGCTGACGGCGGTGTCCAGCGACGAGGCGTCGGGACTGGTGGCCAAGCTGGCCTCGCCCGAAGCCTTCCGCGCCGCGAACATCGAATTCAATCCGGCCCTGCTGTCGCTGCGTTTCGCGGTCGAGCAGCGCAACGGCCGCCAGTTCATCCGCGTGAGCTCGAGCCAGCCGCTGAACGAGCCCTTCGTCGACATGCTGCTGGAGCTGAGCTGGAATAACGGCCGCCTGGTGCGCGAGTACACCTTCCTGCTCGATCCGGCCGAGCTGCGCGCGACCCAGTCGGCCCAGGTGGCCGCGGGCGAGCCGCCGCCGGCCGTGCGTCCGCGCGCGGAAACGCCGGCCGTGGMGCCGGCCGCATCGGCGGCGGCACCGGCGCCGCAGGCATCGGAACGTCCGCGCCGCAGCCGCCAGGCCGCCGCCGGCGGT